>JAADDB010000054.1 GCA_013154135.1 Chloroflexota bacterium | reverse complement strand
AGGGGTTAGAGAAGAGTTTTTGCAGGAAGGTAGATTGAGCGCCAAACGCACACCGCCCATCTTAATCGTTAATCGTTACTCATTACTCCACGGACCCGTCCGCGGCCAAGGTCTACAACATTTTATCCGTCAACGAAACTTGAAGATTGCGCTTCCTCAATCCACCGTCTCATCGACACAACAGGTCGTCGCAGGAAGCCAAATGAAAACCCGACTGCCTTCCCCGGGCTGACTTTCAATCCAGATGCGACCACGGTGGAGGTGGATGATGCGCCGGCTGATGTATAACCCCAATCCCGTGCCGGGCAGTCGTTTGGCATGCCGCTTACTCCGGTAGAAGGGCTGGAAAAGGAGCTCTATCTCCTCCTCCGGAATCCCCTCCCCCGTATCCCGGATCTCCACAAGAACGCCTTCCCCTTCCTCCTTCAGGTACATGTGGACTTCCCCACCGGGCCGGTTGTACTTGATCGCGTTCTCCACCACGTTGGAAAACGCCTCCTGGAGCATCTGCCAGTCGCCCTGAACCGGGGGAACTGTGGCCTCGTGCAGGTGAAGGGTAACCTGAGCCTCCTCGGCCATCTCCTGGTACCGGTGCGTCACCTCCCGCATGAGGATGAGGAGGTTCACCTCTCCCTGGGGGCGATGGTGTTCCATTTGATGGGTCTTTTCCACCTGGAGAATGCGGTTGGCCAGAGACGTGGCCGACCGGGCCGCGCGCAGACCCATCTCCAAAATATGGCGTTGCTCCTCGGTGAGGGACACATCCGCTTCCAACAAGTAGGAGAGGCCGGTGATGATGGTAGCCAAGGGGGCGCGTATGTCGTGGTTGATCATGGCGATGAGGAAGGTCCGTTCCTCATCCAGCTCCTGCAGTCTCCGATTCGCTTGTTCCAGCCGTTCCCGGAGGAGGGAGAGCTCGTTGCGCTGTTGGGTCAACTCCTGAATTGTCAAAGCCGTAGTGTCATCCGGCTGGAGGATGACGACCACCCCGCGCGTGGGCGGATAAGGGGCCACATGCACGTTGACATACGCGGTCGGATCGTCCGGCTGACTGATCATGCGCACGTGCAACATCCGCAGGGGGGGCACTCGCTCTTGGGCCACATCGGTCAGAACATCTTCCATCCCCGCCAACAGGGGCAGGGCTTCGACCAGCGGCTGATGGTGCTTCGCCTCCTCAGACGCGCGGATCACCTGCAGACGGTCATCGGTGATGAAGAACGTACATTCCAAACTGTGAAAGACGGCTTCCAAAGCCTGGCAATCGTCACTCATAAGCCCCTTGCTCCACCAAACGATGTCCGAGCGCTGTAAAGGCCTCCTCCACGTTTTGGCCGGTCCGAGCGCTGGTCAAATACACCGGCATGCCAAAGGATTCGGCAACGGCCTTGAGTTCGTCCACGGAGGTGGGGGATGAGGAAAGGAGGTCTATCTTGTTCAAAAGGATGAGGCCCTGAGCGTGGGGGGAGACGGAACGAAAATCCCGGATATACGTTGCCAGGTGTTCCACCGTCGAAGGACGAGTGACATCCGCGACAAAAAGCGCTCCCATGGCCCCGCGGTAATACGCCTCCACCACCGGGGTGAAGGGTTCCCCGCCGGCCAAATCCCAAATGATAAGGGTAATACGACCTGCAGGAAGGGAAGGGTGAATGACCTCTTTCTTGCTGATGTTCACCCCAATCGTCGCTTGGTAATCCATCCGGAATTCGTTGTACATAAACCGTTGGACAAGACTGGTCTTGCCCACGGCAAAATCCCCGATCATACACACTTTGAATAACTTGCGGTGCATCGATGTACTCCTTCAGCGTCTTGGCCGGAGTTTCCAATCCCCCAGGTGGGTCCTAAGGCGCCTGGGAGACGATCCGTATGGATTGTATGGGAATCCACCCTTCCAGGCGAAAAGGACCCTCCACTGGGTATCCTATGTGCACCCACTTCCCCTCCCGGTCCAAAACGCGTACCCGAGAACCCTGGAGCAACGTGTGGGACAGACGTTCCGCGCGTTCGTCAGGTGAGCGATACGGTGTGACATCCTCCTGGAGCACACCAACCGTCCACATGGCCTGTGGAGTGGGCGTTATGTGCTTAGCAGTTGTTGGCAGGACATAAGCGAGCATGCGGGGAGAGAGGCGGTACACTCCCCAACCACACAGGGAGAGGGCCAAGACCAATACCGCGCTGACCACGGCCATCCCCACCATCGAAGTCCCCTGAGAGGATTCTTCCTCATCTTCCTCCAGCAACTTCCAAAGGAAGGATTCAATGGCCTTTTGGACTTTCTCCTGCTGGGCCGGATCGCGCAGTTGTCTCCTGTACTGCTGATGGAGAACGGTTAACAACGTCTGCAAACGTTCGTGAGCGTCCGTGGGGGGAACTCCCTCGCCCACCCAAGCGACGTAAAAATCGGGGCCCTCTTCCATCAACACAATATACGAAGCCACACGCAACTCGTACAGCGTGCCCGGCTCTTTCTTGGTGAACTGGGAAAACGTCTCCCGGGCGAAGTTGCGGATAGCCGTGAGCAACGCGGCCGTCAGGTTGGGATCGCGGTCGAAGATCTGACGCTGATAGGACTGGGCCAAAATCAGCCCACTCTCGTTGTCGATGATGAACACGGCAATAGTCCGCCAGGGCAACGCGTCCCGCAGGACCAGCTCGCCGGGGGGGATGCCCCGCACACGAGCCCACCACCGTTTCACGATCAGCTGGATGCTGGTCGCCCGCCGGATCCGCTCATCCACCCGTCGGGCCAAGGCCTGAAAGGCTTCTTGGACGGCCCGCGCGATCAGGGGGCCGATAATGGGCACCAGCGCGGCGACAAAGGCATCCTTGTTCTCCTCGATCTGCCGTCGGAGCGCATCTGCCATGACCGGGGCCAGGGCATCGGCCACTTCTTGGGGGTTGGCCCGAGTGCGGCGGGCCAGCGCCTCGCCGATGATGGGTTCGATCCTGTCCAACAGCGCCGCGGGATCATCCAGTTGAGCCTTTAGGCGATCCAACTCCTCTTGGAGCGCGCGCAACGTCTCCCGATCCTGGGAGAGCAGGATCTCTCGGAGGACATCCAAACCATCTGCCGGCTCATTCATGGTCCTTCAGCAACTCCTGGATGCTTTCGGTAACCGTTCCCCCCTTGATGCGCGAACCAAACTCGATCAACAAATCCCCCAGGATGCCCTTGTCCACCGACTCCTCTTCCACCTGGGCGATGCGCTTTTGCAAGCGCGCGTACAGTTGGTCCAACTGTTTGCGGATTTCGGCCAGGACCTCCCGGTGACTGGTGTCGACCTTGGACTCCAAGGCATCCACTCGTTGCCAAAGCTCTTCCAACCGTTCCTTCTGGCGCTCCAGCTCATCTTCCAGGTTGCGGAACCGGCGTTCGTACTCCCGCATGTAGGAACCAAAGAGGATGTCCCGGACACGGGAGATTTCATCGGCTTGTGTGGATGATGTGTTTGTCGCGGTGTCAGACTTCTCTCGAGCCATGGTGCTCTCCTCCTTTGGCTGTTTTACCGGACGTTGGACAAGTGGCCCTGGTGGGCGAACGGAACCCGGTCGCACCTCGACCGCGGATGGGGCCCTCCCTCAGCAGGGCATCCACGTCTTCACCCCGGCCAAGGAGGGCATGGGGTGTGGCAACACCTTACGTACTGCCCTCCACGCCCATTTCCCATAACCCATTCACGCCCCCCACCATCTCTTCCCAGGCCACCAAACTTTATCCAACGTCCAGTCCCGGGTATCATACACCAGAATCATTCCGGCGGCGAGGAATATACCACCCCGACCTCCATGTGTCCAACCGTCAGGAAACGCCCTGGCCCCGTCAGACACATAGACGCTCCCCTCCCTTGGAGACGCTAACGTCTTCAAAGGGGAAAACCAAGGACGGCTTCGAGGGTATTTACGACCTCGCTGCAAAAGGATATTATAGTGACGTTTTCCCTTGTATCCAAACGGGGAATGTTAATGCACCATGAACAAGCACAAAAATCATCCTAAACGCGCTTTTATCGCCCCATCCACAAAAAGGGAATGGTATTTTACAATAGGTTGGATTGTGGGGGGGAGCCTTCTCCTCGGGTGGCTCCTGCACCCGTGGCCCGACACGCCGGATGGCCTGTTCCACCTCCACCGCATCCGGGCCCTCAGCGACGCGCTGCGATGGTGGGTCCTATACCCTCGCTGGTTCCCTGATTTCGCGTTCGGATATGGATATCCCGTCCTGAACTTCTACGCGCCGGCCAGCTACTACCCCCCCGCTCTTCTCCACCTCCTGGGCGTGCCCCTTATCCCCGCGGCGAGGGTGAGCCTGGCCCTGATGTATGGCCTTTCCCTGGGCCTTGTGTACTCCCTGCTCCGACGCACGGTGCATCAGGAAGCGGCCCTTCTGGGCACAGCCCTGTTCGCGTTCTGGCCCTATCGCTTTTACGACCTGTTCGTCCGCGGCGCGCTTCCCGAATTCTGGGCCTTCCTCTGGCTCCCCCTCCTCCTCTACTTAACCCACCCGAAAGGGGCACACGGGGGAAAACGCGCGTCCCTCCTCACCGCGCTGGCCTGGAGCGCGCTCATCCTCACCCACAATTTGACGGCTTTCATGATGGGGTTGGTTACATGGCTCTTTGTCCTGGACCGGGTCCACCGGTGGAAAGATGTGGGCGTACCCCTCCTCCTGGCCGGAGGGCTGAGCGCTTTCTACATCCTCCCCGTGTGGGGGGAGTTGAAATTCGTCGGTTTGGGCACCAGCTCGCCCGCGGGGTACTCTCGCCACCTCATCCCCTGGACCCACGTGTTCACCTGGACCGTGCCCTTTTCCTACCCCCAGGCCGCATCTCCCACCATCCCCCTTCCCGGATATGTCTCCCTCCTCTTCCTGGGAACCTTCCTCCTCTTCCTCCGGAGACGACCGGTTCGCCATCTCTTGCCCTTTGCCGGCGTCACCCTGCTCCTCCTCTGGCTCCAGACGGATTTGAGCGCTCCGGTGTGGGAGGTGGGAGCGCCCCTGTTGGGCTTGCTCCAGTTCCCCTGGCGCTGGCAAGCACCTTTGGGCATCCTCGTCGCCTGGTGGGGAAGTGAGTTGTGGGAGGCCTGGGGCAAGTGGCCCTCCTCCTCTCGGGGAGGTGTGCTCCTCTTGCTCGTGATCTTGGGATATTTCGCGGTGGGACGCTTGCACCCCCCGGCCGCGGAATACACCTCCCAGGACCTGACGCCGGAGCAGATGTGGGCCTTTGACGCGCAGCACGGTCAGGTGGGCGCGTCCTGGACCGGGGAATTCCTGCCCCGGTGGGTCAAGGAACAACGCTGGGCCATCGGTCGAGAACCGGCCGAGCCCAATCCCATCCCCCCGGACCCAGCGCCGGAGGTCCGGCCTCTCCGCGTGGGCTACACCCGCCTGCTCCTCCACACCCAAGGGGAGACCCGCACCCGACTCACCTTCCACCGCTTTTACTACCCCGCGTGGGATGTACAAGTGGACGGACGTGCCATGCCCACAGAACCTGTCACCAACCTGGGGCTGCTCTCCGTCTCCCTCCCGCCGGGAGAACACACCCTACTCCTCCAATGGCGGGGCACGCGCTTCCAACAGGTGGGGGGATTTCTGTCCGCTGTTTCCTGGCTCCTCCTGCTCGGCCTGCTGATGCGTTCAACTCCATCCCCCCGGGAGCGGAGGGGCCTATGGGGTCTGACCTTCCTGGTCTTGGGGATTCTGGCCTGGCGGCTGTTCCTCCCCCACGGCCGGTGGATTCCCGTGCATCCGGTGGAAGGACGAGCGCCCGGCGTCCGACTCGTGGGCTGGGCCCGACCGCCTTCGGCCGCGCGCGTGCACGTGCGCCTCTTCTGGCTAGGGGAACAGGCTCCCATACCGCGCCTCTCCGCGTTCCTCCACCTGGAGGACCGGGAGGGCCGACTGATGGCTCAGAAGGACGGTCCCGTGGGTACCCCGTACACTCCGCCCGCGCGCTGGTTTGCCGGCTTCTGGGTCCCGGAAGACCGCACCCTGCCCCTGCCGGAGGGGGGACGAGGGCCCTATCGTCTGTGGGCCGGCGTGTATTCCCCGGACGACCCCGCCCATCCCTTCTTCCGGGTGGAAGTGGGGAGGAGTGACGATGAATGAGTAAGGAGGGGAGACGGGGATTGTTGCTCACACCGGGTGAGAGTATGGGGCGGAGGGAGGAACCCGTCACCAGGAGCGCCCAACGCGTGTTCGCACATCGAGGACGCTTGTCCGAGGTCCAGACTTTTTGGGAGGCAGGAAAATGCATTTGGGAAAACCCGTCAGGTCGAAAAAGAGGGAGGTGCTCTTCCTCGTCATCCTTCACTTAGCCCTGAGCCTCCTCTTCAGCGGAACCATTCCCCTGGGCGAGGCGCCGGACGAGGCGGACCACTGGGCCTACATCCAATACCTGGCCCGGGAACATCACCTGCCCCAAGGCCCGGAATTGACCCAAAGCAAGCATCCGCCCCTCTACCACGCGACAGCCGCCCTCTGGGGCATGCTGTGGATGCCGGAACTGGGCCACCTGGATTCCCGACTCTTCCTCCGGGCAAACCCAGATGTCACATTTTCCCCCAAACTGGCCGCAACGCGCGCGTACGCGTTGAATTCCTTCATCCACACCACCTTCGAAGCCTGGCCCTGGCGCGATGGCCCCCTGGCCTTCCACTGGGTCCGCCTGTGGTCCGTGCTCCTGAGCACGTGGACGGTCTGGGCCACGTACCGGCTGGCCCGCCACGCGTTCCCCCACGAGGAGGAGATCCCCTTCCTGGCCGCGGCCGTGGTCGCGCTGCTCCCCGAGTTCCTCTTCATCGGCAGTGTGCTGAACAACGACACGCTGGCCGCGCTCCTCGCCTCCCTGGCGCTCGTGATGGCCATGAGAGAATACCAAACGCCCGGGGACCGAGGGCATCTCCTCCTGGGTCTGGTCCTAGGGCTCGGCGTGTGGGCGAAGGTGAGCACGTTGGCCGTGTGGCCCGCGGTGGGGCTGTGGCTTTGCCTGGGCGCCCTCAAGGTCAGGGGGAAGGGGAAAGGGCTCCTCCGCTGTGGACTTCCCTTCCTCGTGGCCGGTCTCCTCGCCGCACCCTGGTTCCTCCGCAACTGGCGACTGTTCGGGGACCCGTGGGGCTGGGCCCTCGCCCGACAGACTGTGGATGTGCGCACCGGACCCTGGACGTGGCAGGACACGTGGTGGCTTGTACGAGGATGGTTCTACTCCTTCTGGGGGAAGTTCGGCAGCGCGGGCCACATTCCCATGGCCCGGCCCGTGTACGTGCTCCTGCTGGTGGCCACGGGACTCGCGGGGGTAGGGCTCATCCGACGCCTGCAGGTGGATGAAAGAAGTCGCGCCCCCCTGCTGGGCAGCGGACTCGCGCTGGTCGGGGTGATGGGAGCTATTTGGCGGTATTCCCTGGTGGCGCTGGGCACAGACCAAGGGCGACTGCTCTTTCCGGCCTTGGCGCCCATTGCCCTTCTCCTGGCCGTCGGCTGGCTGACGTTGATTCCCCCGTCCCGCCGCCACTGGGCCAGCCGCGGACTCGCGGGGGGGCTCCTGATCCTGAGCCTGTACGCGTGGGCCGGGGTGATCCGCCCAGCCTACGCTCCCCCGCCTCCCGCGTCCCTCCAGAGGATATCGCCCGGGGATGGTGTGGCGTTTGGACCGTTACGCCTGCTCGCGTGGGATTTGGACGGGTGGCCCACCTTGTACTGGACCCTGGACGAACCCACGGATGTGGATTGGCGGGTGGCGTTTCGCCTGGTGGACGGGGAAGGTCACTTGGTCGCGGAGTGGAAGCGTTCCCCCGGCGCAGGACGGTGGAGTACGGACCACTGGCCTCCGGGCTATATCATGCAGGACGTGTATCCCCCCCAACGGTGGGCCCACCTCCCGCCCGGTCGCTATCGTGTGGAGGTCGGGGTGTACCCCTTCATGGGGTCGTGGACCCTGCCGGAGGGACACACCTCCCCCTTTGTGCCGTTGGGGATCTGGGAGCAAGGGACACACGGTGGGGACTAACGTCAACTCCGTGCCAGGAGACAAGCCCGTCGCACCTGTCAATCGTCACTCCTGCCTCCTCACCCTCTTGGGGCTGCAGGGGGAAAGTGGTACAATACAGGGGGAACGCGTGGGCGTCCCTGCCATCGGACCGGGCTCCATGGGCCCGCGGATAAAGCCTTCTGACGCGTGACGTAGGTCGCGAGGGGATATTGGGGTCTTCCCTGCCCCCGGACTTTTGCGGGGCTGTACTCGAATCACCATCAGGCCGACTCTCCAACGGTCAAGCGAACGGAAGAGGAGCAACATCATGGATGTCTCGCGCGTCTCATACAAAAAACTTCTGGTCCCACTGGATGGTTCCGGCTTTGCGGAGATGGCTTTACCCCACGCCATCGACATCTCCCACCGGATGGGCGCTTCAGTTGTCTTGGTTCGGGTCCTGCCGCCGGTATCCCTCCTTTTGCCCCTGGATGCCACAACGATCATCGACCTGGAGGCCCTGAAATCCAAGGCCCGGGAAGAAGCGGAAATGTACATCCGCAGTCGGGCCGGGGAGCTGCGCCAGATGAATGTGCCGGCTAAGGGGTTGGTGGTGGAAGGGATACCCGTGGCCGAGCAGATATTGAATGTGGCCACAGCCGAAGGGGTGGACCTGATTGTCATGACCACGCACGGCCGGAGCGGGCTTGGACGTTGGGTGTACGGCAGCGTGGCCCGACAGGTTCTCTTGAACGCTCCCATGCCCGTGCTGCTGGTACCGGCTCGAGAATGACGAGGAAAGGGGGACCCCATGCACGTCCAGGAAACGCGGGTTCGCGAGATCATGACCAGTCCGGTGGTGGTCGTCCACAAGGACGCGGATTTGGCCGAAGTCCAATCCCTCATGGAAGCACACAACGTCCGGCGGCTGCCGGTGGTGGACGATGAGGGACGGCTGGTGGGCATTGTTTCCCAAGGGGATCTGCGGGAGGCCACCGCGGTCCAGGCTACGGTGAACCCCTACGCGCCCGAGGCCTCGGAAACGTGGTTGACCGTGGAGGAGATCATGACGCCCAACCCCATCACCATCACCCCTGATGAGCCCATCTGGCGGGTGGCCGAACTCTTCATCGAACACAAAATCGGGGGCCTGCCGGTGGTGGACGAGAAAGGGGATCTCCAGGGCATTGTCACCGAGTCTGACGTGTTGCGGTTGGTCGTGGAAGCGTGGCGATCTAGTCGGGAGGAGCCCACGCCGGCTGTGGACGCGTCTCCGCAGGAATGAGCCCGATCAACGTGTCCACGATTTGCTCCGTAGCCTGAGGAAAGCCCAAGGCCCTCGCGCGCTCACTCCGGGGGATCACGTGCTGTTCCGGGTTCTGGAGCCATTGGGCCAAAGTATGGGCCAGTCGTCGTGGGTCCGGGATGTACAGTCCGATGTTGTGCTGCTCCACAAAACGCACATTTCCCTCCTCCTGACCGGGGATATACCCGTAGAGGAGGATGGGCAATCCACTGATGAGCGCTTCCGCGATGGTCCCCGGTCCGGCCTTGGTGACCAACACATCACTGGCTGCCATCCACAGGTGAATGTCCTCCACAAACCCCAGCACGCGGACGGGGATGGACCAGGCCATGTCTTGGAGTCGGCGTTGCAACTGGCCGTTGCGTCCGGTCACGATCACCAGTTGGACGTCAACCTGATTCGCTATTTCCCGCGCGATGCGCTCCACCGGCCCCATTCCCTGCCCCCCGCTCATTAGCAACACCACCGGCTTATCCGGGTCCAGCCCCAGATGCCGACGCAGGGCCCCTTTGTCCCGGGGCAAGTTCTTAAATCCCGGGCGCACCGGGAGCCCTAATATCTGGACTTTTTCCGGAGGCATCCCCAACTGACAAGCCCGGGAACACGCCTCCTGGGTCCCCACAACGAGGAGATCGACTTCGGGGTCGACCCAAGAGGGGTGGAAGGTGGTCAGGTCTGTGATGACAGTGGCAAACGGGGGACGAGGGGAGAGATGGTGCTCCTTGTGCCACGCGTGGAGGGCCCGGCGGGGTAAGTGGTTGAGGAGGGGGTGCAGGGAGACGATGAGCACAGGCGCGTGCGTCTTGTATAACCTCTTCACCCGTGGGATCAGCACCCATTGGAGGACCCGGATAATCGTCAGGTAGACGCGAGGCAAGGAGGTGACTGTGTAAAGCCATCTCCAGAACCCGGGCCACTGCTCTACCGCCCAAAAGTAGAAGCGGTCACTCTCGCTCAGGGGCCAAAAGGTGTAGCGGAGGAGAAAATCCTCCATGACCACGGTGACGTGGGGGTAGCGCCGCTGGAATTCGTCGCGCAGGGCTTCGGCCGCGGCGCGGTGTCCTCCGCCCGTGTTGGAATAGAAGAGGAGAACGCGCGGTGCAGGGTCAGATGCGCGTTTGGGCATGGGAGAGTACCTCCTCCGCGATGTGGGCGTAGGCCCACATCGCGAGTTCCAGCTCGGCCAGGGAAATGGACTCGTCTGCGGTGTGGGCGGCTGCCTCCTGTCCGGGCCCAAAGCCGATGGTGGGGATGCCCACTTCCCCCATGCTGTAGACACCATCTGTGGAGAACTGCCAGGTCCCGATGGCCGGGCGTGTGCCGGTGCTCCGTTCCACCGCTTGGGCGACCCATCGGACCAGGGGGTGGTCTTCGGCCAGAAGCCAGGCCGGGTAATACTCCCTCCCCCGGACACGATAGCCTGTGTAGCTGACAACGTCGTATTCGGGGACCAGCACTTCCCCCCGAATGCCCTCTTTTTGGAGAATGCTTTGGATTTCGGCCAGGGCTTTCACTTCCGTCTCCCCCAGGGTCAAGCGGCGGTCGATGTAGAGTTCGGCCCGGTCGGGGATTGCGTTGCGGCTGGCCGCGAAGCTTTCAATGTGGGTCACCGCGATGCTCCCCGGTCCCAGGACCGGATCTTTGGCCAGGGTGGGGGCCAGGAGTTCCACGCCAAAGATGACTTTGGCCGCCGCGTAAAGGGCATTTTCCCCTGCCCACGGCACGGACGCGTGACACGCCCGTCCGTAGGTCACCACCCGCATCTCCAGACGCCCCCGGTGTCCCCGCTTGATGGTCAAGCTCGAGGGCTCACCCAGGATGACGAAATCGGGGTGGATGTGGTTTTCCTCCAACAGGACTTTGAGGGCCAACCCCTCTTTGGGCTCCTCCTGGACCACGGCGACCATGTACAGGGTCCCGGGGCCGGTGTACCGCTCCCGGAGGAGAGAGGCCCCGTACACCATGGCCGCGAGGGGTCCTTTCATGTCTGCCGCGCCCCGGCCGTATAGCCGCCCCTGTTCCACCTCGCCCCCGAAGGGGTCGTGGTGCCACGCGGCCGGATCGCCCACGCCTACGGTGTCCATGTGCGCGTCGAAGAGGAGGATGGGCGGATCGCCGGTGCCGATTCGTCCTATCACGTTGCCCATGGGGTCGGTCCACACCGCGTCATATCCCAAGTCCTGCATTTCCGCGACGATGCGGCGGGCCACGTCAGTCTCCTCCCCGGATGGGCTGGGGATTTGGATGAGCTCTCGGGCGAATTGAATCATCCGTTGGGCGAGGTTTGGGGTTGTCATGTCAGTACGCGCCTTCTCCCATGATCACTTTTGGAATGGTGAGGAAGAGAATTCGAACGTCCAACCAGGGTGACCAGTTCTCCACGTAGTATATATCCAGCAACATCATTTCGTCGAACGAGAGGTCGCTGCGGCCGCTGATCTGCCACAGGCCGGTGATGCCCGGTCGGACTTGGAGGCGTTTGTAGTGCCACGGTTCGTACTGGGCTACTTCTTCGGGCAGGGCCGGACGTGGTCCCACCAGGCTCATTTCCCCGCGCAATACGTTGAAGAACTGGGGAAGTTCGTCTAAGCTGAAACGTCGTATAATGCGGCCTACGCGCGTTGTGCGCGGGTCGTTCTTTATCTTGAAAATGGGGCCATCTGCTTCGTTCATGGTGTATAGCTTTGGTTTTATCTGTTCTGCCTCTGGTATCATGGATCGGAATTTGTACATGTAGAAGGGAACGCCATCTTTTCCAATGCGTTTTTGCTTGAAAAGGATGGGGCCGTTCGGTGAGTCCAGTTTTATAGCTACGGCAATGATGGCCATAATGGGGGCAAAAATCAATATGGCCACAGAGGCCAAAGTGAGGTCCATGAGCCGTTTTATGATTTTGTAGTGCCTGGGCAGGGTTACATCCCGGACGCTGATGAGGGGGATGCCGTTGAGGCTGCTCACTTCCACTTTGCCCAGGCGCAGTTGGAACAGGTCGGGCACGACGCGGGCTCGAACGCCGGAGCGTTCGCATTCGGCCATGATGCGCATGATGCGACGGTAGTATTGCCAGGGCAGGGTGATGATGATCTCATCGATGTTCTCCTCCTGGAGGACCTGGGGGAGGCGGGAGAGGTCGCCCAGCGCTCGGAAGGGGCCGATGTCAGCTCCGTGTTTGCTCGGGTCGTCGTCCAGAAAGCCCACGATGCGATAGCCCAGGTCCGGGTTGGCCATCAGGTTGCGCATGATGCGTCTGCCCATTTCCCCCGCGCCGATGATGAGCACTCGAGCCACGCCTATGCCCCGCTTGCGCAGCCGCGCGAGCACAATCCGCAGGAGTAAACGTTCCAGGATGAGGAGGAGGATCACCAGGATGGCCGTGTAGATGAAGATGAGGCGAGAGTAGAAGAGGGGACGCCAGAAGAAGACGCCCACAATCATCAGGGCCAAGCCGGTGGTGGTGCCGTTGATGATGCCGTACACATCATCCCAGAGGCGTCGTCCCCTCTGCTCCCCGTAGAGGCCTTCCATGGTGTACGCGGCCAGGAGAATGAGGGTGAGCAAGGCGGCGAAGGGCAGGTACGCGGTGAAGTCCGTGTAGTACGCGGGGTCCACCGCGCGGAACCATTGCAGACGGTAGCGCACGATGTAGGCGATGGCAAAGGCGATGTTGATGACGATCGCGTCCAGGATGATGAGCATATATCGAAGGCCACGCAGTGGCCCGTTCATCCCCTTACCCTTAGGCATGGTGCTCCTCTAGAACCCGGTGGTATACCGCTAGGGTTTCGCGGGCCGTCCGTTCCCAGGTGAAGACACGGGCCCGTTCTAGCCCCTGTTGGACCAGGTGGTCTCGCAGGCTCGGATCGCCGAGGACACGCTCCAGAGCCCTTTGCCATTGGTGGGTGTCCGTTGGGGGAATGAGGAGTCCTGCGGAGCCCACCAGTTCGGGGAGGGAGGTGGTGTTGGCCGCGATGACCGGTGTGCCACAGGCCATGGCCTCCAGAACGGGCAGGCCGAATCCCTCGAAAAGGGAGGGGTAGGCAAAGAGGGTGGCCGCGTTGTACCAGTAGGGGAGCTCGGAGGAGGGCACGAAGCCGGGGAAGAGCACATCCTCTCTCACGCCCAAGGTCTCCACCAGGCGGAAGAGGTCCTGGTAGTACCATCCTTTGGCCCCCGCGAGGATGAGAGGGATGGACACGTGGGGATGGGCTTGGCGCCATTGGGCATAGGCGCGGACCAGGGTCGCGATGTTCTTGCGCGGTTGGAGGGTACCCAGGTAGAGGATGAATTGGGCGGGGAGTCCCTTTTCCCTACGCCATGCTTCCACCTGGGGTTTGGGGAGGGGCCGGAAGCGGGAGGAGACGCCGTTGTACACGGTGACGACCCGGTGTGGGGGGAGGGAGAGCCATTGGATCACGTCTTGACGGGTGCTTTCGGAGACCGCGATGACGCGTCGAGCTCGGCGGATGCTGGCCCGGGTGAACCATTTCAGGTACAATGCTTTCCAGGCGGGGAAGGTATCCGCGTGGTGCACAAAGCTCAAGTCGTGCACGGTCACCACCGTGGGTACGGGGGTGTGTAAAGGGGCCACAAAGGCCAGGCCGTGATAGAGTTGTGCGTTCATGCGTTTGAGTACCCTCCCCAAACGCCCTTGTTCCCAGAGAATCCGGGCCAGCGGGTGGTGCACCGGCCATTGAGGGGTGTACACCCGGATGCCGGCCGGGGGATGCCATTGGTGTTCCCCGGTAATCGCGGTCAAACGAAAGGGGCTGTTGGCTTGAATATGCCCCAAGGCCTCGAGCACATGTTGTTCATATTGGCTAATGCCCGCGCTGCGGTACGTGGCCGAGAGGTTCAACAGCAGCGCGTTCAACACCACATGTGCGGGCGTTTTTGTTCCGTCCATAGCGGCTCATTATAGCATAGGGTGTGATGGATTGGGTATTAGGGGGGTGTGGTGAGTAACGGGTACCGATTGACGATTAACGGGGCAGGTGGGTTGAGTGAGGGATGGAATGGGGTTGAATCGACTTGCTTGGCCGTTGGCCGATGTGTGGAGAAGATCCAAGCCCCGCGGAGGGGCGAGGGGGACTGGTCCGCCAACAATCCAATGACAGGAGGGAAGGAGCGATGCCGTTACTCGGAGCGCATATGTCCACAGCCGGAGGAGTCAGCAAAGCATTGGAGCGGGGGAAGGCCGTGGGGTGTGACACGATCCAGATCTTCACCCGCAACAACAACCGCTGGGCGTCCAAGCCCATCTCGCCAAAGGAAGTGGAGCGGTTTCAGGAGAAGGTGAAGGAAACGGGGATATGGCCTGTTTTCTCCCACGCGGCCTATCTCATCAATCTCGCGGGGCCGGGCGAAGAATTGTGGGAGAAGTCCATCGCGGCCTTCATTGATGAGCTGGAGCGGGCGGAGATGTTGGGCCTGTTGGGGGTGGTGGTGCACCCGGGTTCCCACATGGGAGAAGGGGAGGAGGCCGGCATTGAGCGCATTGTGGCCGCGTTGGACCGGATTCATGAGGCCACGCGGGGGTACAAGCCGTTGACGTTGTTGGAGATCACCGCGGGGACCGGGGGGCATTTAGGGTATCGTTTTGAGCAGCTGGCCGCGATCCGGGAGCGGTTGCGGGAGCCGGAACGGGTGGGGTTTTGCTTTGACACGTGTCATGCGTTTGCGGCCGGGTATGATTTCCGCACGCGGGAGGGGTATCAGGAGGTCATGGAGGAGTTCGACGAGATCTTGGGGTTGGAGAACTTGAAGGCTTTCCACTTGAACGACAGTAAGCACCCTCTTGGCTCGCGCAAGGACCGGCACACGCACATTGGTCAGGGCCACATTGGGCTGGATGGATTTCGTTGGCTGCTGAACGACCCCCGCTTCGCGAATGTGCCCATGGTGTTGGAGACGCCCAAGAGCAAGGACCTGCACGAGGATGTGGAGAATTTGGCGGTGTTGCGGAGTCTGATCGAGGACGCTCCGGCGGAGTGATGTTCAGGTGCGGAAGATGTGTATGCCCTCCCGGTAGGGCCATACTGCGCCGCAGGAGGGGCATGTGATGTCCTGCGGGATGATGGGCAGGGGTTCATGGCCGCAGGTTGGGCAGCGGAACGCGAGGGGTTGGGGTGGTGTGTTGTTGGGGAGGCGTCGGGCGCGGAGGAAGAGGCTGGGGCTGAGCTGAAAGCGTGCGGCCGGGCGCTGGAGGAGTGCGTCTAACCGGGCCAGGAGTTCGGGGGAGATGTGTCGTTTGAGCCAGGGGATGCGGAAGTGGGAGACCGCGCGCACGTCTTCCACGTGGAATCCCGCGAGTTGGAGTTGTTCTCGCACCCAATCGGGGTGGAAGTCGTAGTTCAGGGGCACAAAGGGATGGGGTTCGGGGGTGAAGGGGCTCCAGTCCTGGCGGCGGAGCAGGTAGCGGAGGACGGCTTTCAGGTGGCGTTTGTTCGCGTGTTCCAGGACGAGGGTGCCTTGGGCCCGGGTGATGCGGGCCAGTTGGGCCAAGGCGGCGGGCACATCTTCCAGGTGGTGGAGGACGCGCACCATCACGGTGGTCTCCACGGTGGCCGATGCCAGGGGGAGGTGGTAGAGGTCGCCTGCGACGAAGAGGAAACGGGGGTCGCCGCCCCATTGTTCCCGAGCTTCCCGGAGGAGGGAGAGGGCGTAGTCGAAGAGGATGACGTGCTGGTAGCCCTGGTAGAGGTCGGCCAGGCGGCCGAAGCCGGCCCCCACTTCGATGAGGGTTTCCCCGCTGGGCGGCAAAAGGGCTCGCAGGGCGGCCCGGTCGGCCAGGTCCTCAAAGCGCCGTTCCGGTGTCCAGAATTCTTCGCGGTAGCGACTGCCTTCGTAGTCGCAGATGTTGGGCATGGTCATCCTCCTGTTTCACGTGAAACACCCCGGCTGGACGGACAAAACGTCGTCGTGCCTTGGCCGCGGACAGGTCCGCACCTTGGCGGGGTTCCGACGTTTTCGCCCGCCGCCCACCCACGCAAAACTGTTCTCTCCTAAGGGGGAGAGGCTGAACAGGGCGCACTGCCGTGCGTCCCTACAATTCGTAACCAGCCAAAAATCGCCACAAACGGTCTGGGACGAACGCCCATCCCCTAATCGTCACCCTCTCCTACCCCCGTTTCCCGCAAGCGAACCCACATCTGTTGGCCACTTCGTCCCCGGATGGGCCGGGGCTCCGGTAACTCCCGCGGGTTCGCCAACTCCCACGCGTACAAGGGCTTCCCCTGGGCGTAGGAGCGCAAAAACGCCTCCCCCGCGCGGTGCTTCTCCTGATGCTCGGCCAACTCCTCCGGCGTGAAGGGCCCCTTGACCCCCGTGATCTCCACCGTCCCTATGAGCTTCCCCCGACTGATAATCCCCACCCGTCCTCGCACCCGCGTCGGATGCTTCCGGATCTCCCACCGCTTCTTCCCCTGCACAATCCACGTAGCATAGGGCTCCCGCACCTTCAACCCCCGTTCCGGCACCTCGTCCAGCGGGAAAAACGTCCCGTACCCCACCACATACACCCCATCGGGCTCCAACGCTGGGATCACCTCCTGTCGGTGGAGCACCAAGAACAACGTAATCCCCTGCTCCCGGGCCAGCGTCGCCAGTCGCCTTGCCACCCGCAACGCCGTGGGCGTGTCCAGATGGGCCACGAACTCGTCCACCAGGATGACGTTGGGCCGATGGGCCAACAAGTAGGCCAGCCGGGCCCGCTCCTTCTGCCCCGTGGAGAGCTCCCGATACGGCGCACGGTATAACACCGCATCCGATATCCCCGCGTAGTTCAGAATCTCCACAGCCAAGGACTCATCCCCCGTGATGCGGTACAACACCTCCGCGATGGGATCCTCCCCAAACGAAGGTTCGATCTCCTCCGGCAACAGAGCTTGAACCCGCGCGTTCTTCGGCACCCGCACCTCGCCCCCGTCCGGACGGTACAAAGCGTCCTCCAACCCTGCCAGGGCCCCGTACAACACCCGCAACAAGGTCGTCTTCCCGCTCCCCGACCCGCCGATGAACACGTTCACCGTGCCCGGCGCGAAAGTGGCCGTCGCCCGACGGATGACGTACTTCTGGATGACCCGATAACGTACCCCAAACGCCTCCAGCAACCGGCGCACCGGCTCCGAAAGCTCATCCACCGTGAGCCGGTTCGTGTAGAATTTCTGCACATCCCGCAACTCAATGGGACCTCCCAGCGGAGGCCGCGCGTCAAACCGGGGTCGGTACAACCGCCCACCGTGTTCCCGCGCCACCGGGTCCTCGGACAGAAACCGCTCGATGTACTTCCGAGCGCGCTCGCTGAGGGGATAATACAACACCGGTCGGCCGCTCCCCGTGTCCCACAGGTAGACGAACCCCACCTTCTCCATGAAAGGATTGTACCGGGCCATCATGGCGATGGTCTCCACCGCCTCCTTCTCCACCCGCATCTCCGGAACCCACCGCTCCCGGAGCCAATCGAACAAGGCCAGGACCGCGCGTTGCCCCAAACCATCTACCCGGTAATCGGGATGCACCACAACCCGAGCCAACCGGGAGACCGGAGAGCGCGCGTCCCGCAAGGCCTCCTCCTGCAACTCCCACCAGGACTTGTTCTCCCCCTCCTCCTTGTGGGCCCGGGGGAAGAAAGGATGGGCAAACCACTCCGGGGGGAACACCCGCTGGCGGATGTTCTTCTGGATGCTCCCGTCGGGCAAGCGGCGGTTCATCAGGGGGATGGGTGGATCGGCCCGCACATATCCCAGATAGCGGGGTTCATACGCCGCGCCGGAAAGGAGTTCCATGACAATAAAGCGGGAAGCTCGGGTAGCACTCTTCAAATCGTGGAACCGCATGGGCTTGCCACACTGCTCGCACACGGGACGGGTGTTCGCTTCCTGGTAGCGACCGCACTCCTCGCAGTACCACTCGGCCAGGATCTCCTCATCCGACGCGTAATGGTACTGTTCCAACTCCACAATCGCCTCATAATCCCGCTCGTAGCGTGCCTCTCGCACCAGGAGTTGGTACTCGTACAACACATCTCCGGAGACGGGCGCCCGCCGCGCGTGGGTGTATTCCCGCTCAAAGGGAGGCCAAATAGGCAGCCCCTGTCGGCTGAGCCGGTAGGATTCGAAGGTGATGGAGTGGGGATCGTCCAGCTCCAGCTCGTACGTCTCCCCCTCCTCCAGCCACTGGGCTATCGTTCCCACCAGGGGGAGTCGGTACTCCTGCCCCTTCTCATCCGCTACCACCACAAACCCCGCGTAGCGGTAATTGGGGCGCCTTATCTCCTTGCGCACCAGCGTGACATTCATGCCTCTCCTCCGTCTTTGATGGTGGGGCTTTGTTGGGAGCCATGGGGGGGATGGCCGTCGGTTCGGAGCCTGGAGTGGCCGAAAGCACCCCACGCGTCCTGCGGTTGGGCCCGCACCGGAGCTCCTTCGACATCGTGCTCCAAACCTTTCCACAAGTATAGCTCATGTGCTAGAATAGTGAAATCCTGAGGAACCAAGCCGACGGACCGACGAAACCCGCCGCCCAAGGACCGGCGGGTTGGGAATGGACGACGGTAGAGATGTGCGTTGACGTGTTGAGACGGTTCGCGGTCGTGGAATTGGACCCGCGAGCCGGGGACAGGGGCGTTGGCATCGCCGTCCACCGTTACCCTCACCGGAGGTACTTCTATGAGACAAGTGGGTGAATTCTCCTCCCCCCTGCGGGGACGCCGGATGGGAGGGATGTTGTTCTTCCTTCTCCTCATCTCCCTTTTCCTCCCCGCGGGGATGGATGCTCAGACCCCGAACGCGGTCATCAAGGGGATTGTCTGGCGGGATGAGAACCGAAACGGCCAGCGGGACGCGGGTGAGCCGGGGTTAAGCCACGTGGAGATCCGCCTTTATCGGGAAGGGGATCCCCAGCCCCTCAGCATCACCTACACGGATGGGTTCGGCCATTACACCTTTTCCGGCCTGCTGCCGGGCGCCTACCACGTGGTGGAAGTGGACCCGCCCAACTACGTCTCCAGCACCGTCAACACGTGGCACCTCGTCCTGGACGAGGGAGGCGTGGCCGAGGTGAATTTTGGGGATTTCCCCGTCATCCTCCTGACCCCAACCGCCACGCCCACCCCCACATTTTCCCCGACCCCTACCATAACCCCCACCGCGACATCGACCCCTGTGCCGACCGCCACCCCTGTTCCGCCGCCCACGCCCACACCCCAGACGCCCACCGTCACCCCCACGCCCACCCTATCTCCCACCCCGTGGCCTGCCTGGTGCCGCAACATCGTGCGCAACCCCGACTTCGAGTCGGATGAGGGGTGGCAACTCCCGCGGACCCGCTTGTGGCCCGCGTACGTGGGGCCTTTTGCCTTCCCCAACGGAGGCCGTCCGCACAGCTTTCAGCGGGCCGTCCGGCTGGGAGCCACCGCGCCCATCGACCCGCCCTCCTACTCCTCCGCGAGCCAGCTCATCACCCTGCCCGCGGACGCGCGCACCATCACCCTCGAATACTGGGTCTGGACCTTCTCCCAGGACGACAACGGCGGGGACCGGCAGGAAGTCCTCCTCCTGGACCCGGAGACGCGACGCGTGCGCGTGCGCGTCTGGCAAGCCATTCCGGCCCAGAACGCCCGCAAGTGGGAACGTCACACCTTTGATTTGACCCCGTACCGGGGGCAATCCTTCATCCTCTACTTCAACGTGTACAACGAAGGGGATAACCGCGTGTCCGCCATGTTCCTGGACGACGTGCGCGTGTGGGTCTGTTATGACGTCTTTCCCACCCCTGTCCTCATCCACATGCCGGACCTCCAGCACAATAACCCCAGACCTCCGACCCCCACCTCAACTCCCTCGACGACGCCCACGCCCACCGTGGCCGCGAAGAAGACCTTTTTCCGCCCTGCACTTCCCGGGGGCAGGGCCACCGGCTGGCTGGAGCAAGTGGACCGGCAAGTCCGCTCCACCCTCATGTTACTCAACATCTACCTGGCCCGGGCGTGCGTTTTGGGCATTCTGGTCCTGATCGCGCTGGTTTTGGGCATCACCCTCTATTCCCATTGGAAGGAGGGGCGGCGGGAAGAGGGATAGGCCCTTTTCCTAGCCCCGAGCGCATGGGGTGGCTCCTCGGGGGCGTTCAGGGGGCCAGGAGGAAGGGGTGATAGCTCCGGGGACGTCCCATGACCGCGCAGACGCGGAACGCGTCGAGGGTAAAGGTGGTGTTACTGCCATCCCCATCCTGCCCCGTCCGGACCACGAGGGCCCAACCGGGGTCCAGCACGTGGGGGATGAGCTCCCGGGGCAGCAGCCCGAACACCTCATCCCAGGCCAGCCCGTAGTTCACGTTATCGCTGGAATTCCCCGCGCGCAGCAGGGTCACCTGCTCTTCCCCTCTTTCCAGGGAAATGGTCAGCCAATCATCAAAGGGGAAGTCCGGCCTGCTCCCGTAACCGTAGTCCCGGGTTTCGATGCGCAACGCGGCGAAGAAGGTCAAGCGCAGCAGCCGGGGGGAAGTCCGGTTTTCCTGTTGACGGGCGGTGTAATCGAACAAACGTTTTATTTTCTCCGGGACCTGTATGGCCTGGCGCAGGAATCCGGCCTCCGAGTCGGAGAAGCGGGCCGCGGTTTCCCCCTCGTACACCGGGGAGGAGACCAGGTGGACGTTGTGCGCTTCCCAGCCCTGGAAGCCTTGCTCGAATCCCCCGTTCTGGAGGAGGTCCACACAGGTCGGGGTCCACGGGAGTGCGGGCGCGAGGGAGGGGCGTTGTGGTGGGGTAGAAGTGGGGTGGGTGGTGGTGACGGCTCTGCTCACGTTGATGCGTCCGTACCCGTAGTGGGGGTCCCAGCCGGGGGTGTCCACCGTCGTGGGACCGACCTGGTCGTCGGCTGTGCGCGTGATGATGGAGCGAATTTCCAGGGGGGAGAGGTTCGGATCCCGGGAGAGGAGCAGGGCGGCCAAGCCGGAAACATGGGGGGCGGCCATGGAAGTCCCGGAAAGCATGCCATAGCGTCCGCCCGGGATGGTGGAGATGACGGAGACACCGGGAGCAGCTACGTCGATGTAGTCCCCGTAATTGGAGAAGCTCGCCACCTTCCCCCGGACGTCCAGGGCCGCGACCGCGAGGACAGAGGGATGGGCTGCGGGGAAGAAGTAGCGGTTGAGCCCCAAGTTCCCCGCGGCCGCGATGACGGTCACCCGGTGCTCTTCCGCGTATCGGACGGCCGCGGCTTCTCCCAGGCCATAACTGGTGGCCCCTAGGCTGAGGTTGATCACGTGCGCGCCGTTGTCCACCGCGTAGAGGATGGCCCGGATGAGGTCGAAGTATGTGCCAATGCCCTGGGGTTGGAACACCCCGATGGGCATGAGGGTCGTTTGGGGGGCGATGCCGATGATACCTTCGCGGTTGGCCCGGGCGCCGATGATGCCGGCCACATGGGTCCCGTGGTAGTGCACGTCCTGGATGTCGGGCGTGTCCAGGGCAAAGTTCCACCCGTGCACATCGTCCACGTACCCATTGCCGTCGTCGTCGATGCCGTTGCCCGGTATCTCATCCCGGTTGACCCAACATGCTCCCTGCAGATCCGGATGATCGCAGTCCACCCCCGTGTCCACGACCGCTACGATGATGTCCTTGGACCCCCGGGTGATCTCCCACGCCTGTTCCACCCCCAGGGGAGCCAGGTAGCGGGCCGCGTAGGAAGCATAATAGGGGTCCGAAGGGGTATACGCGGGGGCCGGGGGGATGTTTGGGATTTCTTGGGGGACCTGGATGTACCGGTTGGGTTCGATCCAGCGGACGGTTGGATCTGCCTCCAGGGCCTGGAGCACGGCATCCTGGTTTTGTGGGGGAAAACGCCACAATTCCACCTGGAGGGCCTGGAGTTCGGCCACCTTTGTCCCCCCCAGACGGCTCAAATCGCTCGCCGCCCCTGTTCCGCTCCGCTGGATCACAAATTCGCCCGGAATGGGCGGCAGGGGATGGGCATAGACCCTGGGGGTCAGGTTTCCAAGTCCGATCAAGATGGCCCAGAGGACCAGCATCCATTTCCAAAAGCGCAACCCTCGCATACGATCTCCAAAGAGGCATGAACGAGATATTCCGGTTGATTTCTTCCCGGTGAACGGTTTTTGGTGGTTGGCAGGGCACCGACGTTTTCACTCCGTGCGAGAAAGGTCCAAATCGTCTGCCCCTGCGAACCTCACACCAGACCCCTTGACAAACCATGGGGGGGCTGGCATAATCCTACCACCATCCACAGGATCAGCCTAACACTCCCGTCCGACTGGGGGGACCGATCCACCGGCTTTTGGGATATTCAACGTGAACAGGGGCATTGTATGGCGGAGCACGATCTTCTAGAAATCGGGCAGCAGTTACAAGCAGCTCGAGAGCGGCAGGACATTTCCTTGGAACAGGCCGAGGCGGACACACGCATCCGCCTGAAGTACTTGGCCGCGATGGAAGCCGGGGATTTCGATGCACTCCCCAATCGGGTGGTGGCCCGGGGATTCCTCCGCAGCTATGCCCGGTATCTGGGCCTGGATCCCCAACCCCTTCTCGAGCGTTTGGAAAGTGTCTATCCTTCCCCCCTGGCCGAGCCGTTGCAACGGCCTTCCCGCGAGCACGGGCCCCATGTGTTGGACATGGACTTGGGCCGTCCTGTGGGGATGCGTTGGGCCCGGGTGTTCTGGGTTATCCTCCTCCTGGCGCTCGCGGGTGTGGGCTTTTATTGGCTTTGGCTCCAGGGGTATGTGCCCTGGGGATGGGGCTTCGCGGGACCCCGGTCGACGCCCACGGCCCCGCCCACGGTCGTCCCTTCCCCCACCTGGACGTTGCCTCCGCCGACCCACGCGCCCGCGGTCATCTCCCCCACGCCTTTGCCGCAGCCCACACCCACCTTCACCGCCACCCCGCGTCCCACATCGCGTCCGCAGGTCACACCGACGCACACCGCGACCCCGCGGCCCACGTCCACCGTCCAGCCCTCACCGGTGGCGAAAGTGGATAAGGTCCACGTGCGCTTGGAGATCACCGACCGGACCTGGCTCCGGGTCCTGGTGGACGGGCGGGTGATGAAGGTGGGGTTGGTAGAACCTCAGACCACCCTGGAATGGGAAGGAAAACGGGTGGAAATCCGCACCGGCAACGCGGGCGGCGTCCACATGTTCCTCAACGGAGAGGATTTGGGCGTGCTCGGCAGGCGGGGAGAAGTCCAACATTGGATCTTCTACGTGCAGGACAACGAGATCATCCGGGTTACGCCCACACCCACGCCGACCATGTCATGACGAAGCACAGAAAACACCCTCCGGACTCCTACTACATCCTCTCCTTGGGATGTCCCAAAAACACGGTGGACAGCGAAGGGATGGCCGTGCTCCTGGAGCAGGCGGGGTACACGGCCACCGCGAACCCGGAAGAAGCCCACGTTCTCATCGTCAACACGTGTGGCTTTCTCCAGGCGGCCAAGGAGGAATCCATCGCCTACCTTCAGTCCCTGGGCGCACACAAGCGACCGGACCAGATCCTCATCGCCGCGGGGTGTCTGGTGGAGCGGGCGCCCGATGAGGTGCAAGACCGAGTGCCCCAGGTGGACGGGCTTTTGGGCACCCTGCGCTGGGCGGATATCCTCCCCCTGGTGCGGCGGGTCCAGCAAGCCGGTCGGGAAGCCGATGGAGTCGTGCGCTTCCTGGGGCCTCCGCGGGCCCCGTATCCCACGGCTCGGGCCCCGCGCGTGGGACCCACCGCGTACCTGAAGATCGCGGACGGCTGTAACGCGGCCTGCGCCTTCTGCACCATTCCCTCCTTCAAGGGCAAACTGCGCAGTCGTCCCTTTGCCCAGGTGGTCGAGGAAAGTCAACACCTGGTGCAAGGCGGAGCCCGGGAGCTGGTGTTGGTCGCGCAGGATACCACGGACTACGGGCGGGATTGGGGGGAACCCGATGCGCTGCCTCGCCTGATGCACGCGATCGTCCGGCGGAACCCGGACCTGGTGTGGTTGCGGCTTATGTACGCGTATCCAGGCCACGTGACGGACCGGCTCATGGAGGTCATGGCGAGCCATCCCCAAATCGTCCACTACCTGGACATTCCCCTTCAACATGGGGATCCTCGGACTTTGCGTCGCATGCGCCGGCCCAGCAACGTGGACATGGTGGTGCGGATGGTGGAGAGGTTACGACAGGCCATGCCCGACGTGGCCCTGCGCACCACGTTCATCGTCGGCTATCCGGGGGAGACGGAGGAGGAGTTCGCGAACTTGCTGGCCTTTGTGGAGTCCATGCGTTTTGACAAAGTGGGGGCCTTCACCTTTTCCCCTGAACCGGGCACACCCGCCGCGGCTCTGCCGGACCAGGTGCCGGAGGAGGTGAAGGAGGAGCGCTGGCATCGGCTGATGGCCCTTCAACAGGCCATCTCCCTGGAGCGAAATCAAGCGCAGGTGGGGCGGGTGTTGGACGTGTTGGCCGAACAGGTCATCACCCGGGACGAGGCGGCCGAATTCCTGGAGGAGCCGCCGCCCGGGGACCTTTTCACCCTGGCCCGCTCCTACCGGGAAGCGCCGGACATCGACGGGTACGTCATCGTCCCCGGCCCCTTGGAAGTGGGGCAATTCCATCAAGTGAAGGTGGTGCACGCGTGGCCTTACGATTTGCTCGCCCGCCCCGTGGGGGATGAGGAGTGAGGGGGTGGTTATTCCACCACCCGGTATGTGCCGTCGATGACCTTGGCTTTGGGCGGGATTTCCCCGCGCAGGTGAGCACGCACTTCCTGGACCACCTCTTCCGGACTCAGGGAGATGAACAGGCGCATGAGCAGGAGCAGGAGCATCACGTCATCCACTTCGCCGAGGATGGGCACAATGTCCGGCAAGAAGTCCAGGGGAAAGAAGAGGTACGCAGCCCCGGCCGCGGGGAAGAGGACTTTCATCCACAGGGGGATGCGGGTGTCCTGAAGGAGACGCCAGACCACCCGGGCATCCTCCCACGCGGTGCGCAGGACTCGATATTGCATCCAGCGAGGTAATCGCACATTCATCGTCTTCCTCCAACGTAAAGCGTGTGGCCAACGGGCCTGTTGATGTCCCCTCTGGGGAGGGTGGTGTTGGGTGTGGCAGGAGAGGAAAGCCCGCCTGCCCCCAAACCCCTGCCCTGTCCATTATATCCACATGAGAGAGGGGACGACAAACCCAGACGGACGCGCGAGGAGATGTATAATGGAGGGACTGAGTCGCTTTCCCGTCCATGGGGGTCCGGTCGAGCCGGAGTGGTTTGGGAAAAGAGCCCGTTGTTCTTGTCCGGGGGTTGTTGAGCGCACATCATGCGGAGTCTGAAGCACAGTTTAGCCGAGTATTCTCCCCTCATCTTGGAGGGCATAGCCCAGAACCTGGGAGTTCGGGTGATAGGCCTATCGCCCGAGGATGCGGCCGCGTCCATTGCCGGCCATCTGCTGGACGCACAGGAGCTCCGGCGGGTTTTGGACGCGTTGTCGCCCCAAGCCCTGGACGCGCTGGCCCGTGTCCAGCGGGCGGCCTACCCCTTCCCTTGGGCTTCCTTTGTCCGTCGCTTTGGTCCCGTGCGCGAGCTGGGCCCCGAAGCACTGCGCCGCGAACGTCCTTGGCGGCGGCCCCAAAGCCCGGCCGAGGAGCTCCTCTACCATGGGCTCATATTCCGGGCCTTGCGGAAAGTGCACGGCACCCTGATCGAGGTGGTGTACATCCCGCCGGAGTTGCAGTTGCTCCTCCCCCCGGTGGATGAGACTTTACCCCTGCCCGAGCCCGTATCCGCACCCGAGTCTGTCCGGCGCACGTGGAACACGTTTTTGAACGATTTGGTGGTGCTCATCGCCCACATTTTCAACGAGGGCCTTCAGGTGGACTGGGAAGGCCGACCCCTGCGCGGGGCGTTGGCCCAGGTGGGGCAGAAGTTCCACGTGCCCCTTTCCCCCACCGAATTGTTACATCCCCCGCCCCGGGTCTCCCTCCTCTTCCACCATGCCCGAGCCTTGGGTCACGTGCACCAGGAAGGGGGGGAGTTGCGCATCCGCGCGCGTTCGCTGAACCGCTGGCTTAAGGCCTCACCCGCGTATCAGCGTCTGACCCTCTGGCGCGCGTGGGTGGAGAGCCCCCGCTGGCTCGACGTGTGCCATGTCCCCTCCCTGGAATGCGTGCAGGGGGATTGGGATAGGCACCCGCGCGGGGTTCGCGAACGGTTCCTCTCCTATTGGCGCTCGCTAAAGCCGGATGTGTGGTATCCTATAGACGCGTGGGTCCAGTTCATGCGGGAGTGGGATCCCGATTTCCTGCGCTGGCACGGGCATTACGACACATGGCTCATCCGTCGTCCGGGGGAGGAGGGGATGTTGCGAGGGGAGGAGCACTGGGACGCGGTGGAGGGCGCGCTGATCCGCTTTTACATCACCGGCCCTCTTTTCTGGCTGGATGCCGTCTACCTCTCCCCGGACGGTACCCGGTTCGCCCTGAGCGAGGCGGGGTATCGCTGGCTGCGCCGCCGAAGTGAGCCCCGTCCTTCCGGCCATCCTCCCCTACGGGTGACCGAGGATTTCCGGGTACACCTTCCTCTGAACGCGTGGGCAGGGGACCACTTTCGGGTCACCCGATTCACCACGTGGGAGCGGAGTACGCCGCATTATGTGTACCGCATCAGCAAGGAGGGGTTGAACCGGGCTCATGCACAAGGCATCCCGGTACAGAAGATCCTGTCCTTCTTGCAGCAGGCCTCACACGGTCATCTTCCCCCATCGGTGGAGCAAGCCCTGCGCCGGTGGCGGCCCGAAGAGAATCGAGCAGGAGGAACGCATTCATGATCACCTTTTTGAGCTTGTTTCCCGCGGTGGTTCTCATGTTCATCGCTCAGCTGGGACGCAAAAGTCGCCCGCTGAGCTGGCTTCTCTACTTTTTGCTGGTGATGAGCGACCTGTTGTTCCTGTTGGCGGGGTTGGCTCTCTTGTTCTTCCCCGCACAATCGCCCCTTTCTGTTCCCCAATTGGGAACTCTGACCGCCCAGGATCTCCATTACATGGGGAAGGTCCTGGTGGTGACGGGGATCGTGGCCCTCTTGTTGCTCTTGCCTCCGGTGCAGTGGGTCCTCGCCCGCTTCATGCGCATCCGACCGGGGGACCCGGTCCACACGTACGCGCTGACTCTGGCGGCCTACGCTCTGGGAGGGACCATGAGCCAGGTGCCCTTGTTGCAGCTCCTGGAGAACTTGGACCAGCCCCTTCTCACCGCGTCCGAGTTGGTGGGCCAGGCCGTCGCGTTTGTCCTATTGGCTTTCGTGGGGGTAGGAGTGGGCATCCAGCGGTCCTTCAAGGAAGCGTGCCGTCGCTTGGGGTTGGTCTGGCCCGGCAGGCGGGAGGTGAAGGTTGCAGTGGTGGCCACTCTGTTCCTGGTGGCCTTGCAGATGGTGGTGGGGGCCCTGTGGATGGCCCTTTCCCCCGAGTCCCTCAAGGAGGTGGACCAGTTGTCCAAGACTTTGTTGGGCGAGTTCTTCAACCTCTGGGGCGCGTTGTTCATCGGCTTGGCCGCGGGGATCAGTGAGGAGTTGGTCTTCCGGGGAGCGCTGCAACCCCGCTTTGGCCTGTTGATCACCAGCTTCCTCTTTGCCGGCATCCACGTCCAGTACGCGATGACCCCGGCCCTTTTGCTCATCTTCCTGCTGGGATTGGTGTTGGGCATTGTGCGCAACCGGACGAACACGACGGCTGCCATCTTGACCCACGCGGCGTACAACACCCTGGTCGTGTTGCTGGCCATCTACGCGCCCAATTTGACGCCATGACCACAGAAACGCCCACCTTGATTCTGGCATCCGCGTCTCCCAGACGGCAGGCGTTCCTCCGGCTTCTGGGCATTCCCTTCCGCGTGCGTCCTGCCCACGTGGACGAACGCCCATATCCCGGGGAACGCCCGGATTTGTTGGCCTTGCGCCTCAGCTGGGCCAAGGCGTACGCGGTCGCCCGGGAGGAGGAAGGTGTCATCCTGGCCGCGGATACGTTGGTGGTGTTGGACGGCCAGGTGCTGGGCAAGCCCAAGGATCCCCAGGAAGCCCGAGCCATGTTGCGGGCCCTGCGAGGCCGTTGGCACACGGTGTACACCGGTCTTACCTTGCTCGACGCCCGGCATACTCCGCGGGCGTCCAGTCTGGTGGACGCGGCCCGGGTGCGCATGCGTGACTATTCGGACGCGGCGATTGACGCGTTTGTGGAAAGCGGGAAGGCTTTGGACAAGGCCGGTGCGTATGCCATTCAGGATGAGGATTTCGCGCCGGTGGCCCGGATTGAGGGGTGCATGGCAACGGTGATGGGGTTGCCCGTGGCCCGGCTCCTGCCCTTGCTGGCCGACGTGGGAATCCCACTGCCGGAGGATCCGACACGCGCGTGCCGGCACTTCTTCGGTCACTGTTGTCTTTTGGGGGAAGGCTGATGGACGGGCAAAATCCAATAGCGCCTTGGCGGCGGACGGGGCATGGAGTAAGGAGTAACGATTGACGATTAACGATTAACCTAGATTTTGCGCAATCAGCGGGCGAAGCACGAAAAACGCCCTTTTTTGGACACTTGCGGAAGGCCATAGCGCCCCTTTTCAAGGCCCAGTACAACCTGGATAGAGTACTTTCACCTGGCGATAGCTTTCATGACCGAGAAATCGCCTATCT
>JAADDB010000114.1 GCA_013154135.1 Chloroflexota bacterium | reverse complement strand
TCACCCTTTGCATGGACAATGACCTGCCCATCATCGTGGCCAACTTGTGGGAACCGGGAGCGCTTGTCCGCATCGTCCGGGGGGAACCGGTAGGGACGTTGATCTACCACTGACCCGTTGACCCACTAACGTGTGGCGCGTCCGACATGGCCCCACGCCTCCACGGAGCGCGGACATCCTTGCTCTGCGCCGTGAAAGGGTTGGTGTGGAGGCAGCCGGAGCCCCTTACACATGACGGGTTGGCCCATCCCCTGCCCTTGTCTTGTCCCTCCTTCTCTCAATGGATGAGTAGTCAGTACCTTACCAGTAAACATATATCAGGACAAGACAGTCGTTACTTGTTACTCGTTACTCGTTATTTATACAACTCGTGCTTGTAGATATACGCCTCCACCGCGGGGGGCACTTGGTAGCGGATGGTCCGGCCCTGGCGCACGCGGGCCTGGATCACGTGGGAGGCCAATTCCAGCTCGGGCATGTCCAGAATGCGCACCCGCTTGCGGATGCCCGGGAGCCGGGATTCCAGGTAATCCCAGTCCAACTCCACATCGAAACGGGTCAGGGCCACCAGCTGGCACATGGCCAAAAGCTCTTCCGGCTTGTACCAATTGGGAAAGTCGGCCAGGGAGTCGAACCCCATGAGGAAGTAGAGTTCCACCGGCGGGGGATACTGTTGGCGGATGAGCCTCACCATGTCCACAGTGTAATGGGGGCCTGGCCGGTCCGCGTCCACCCGGCTGAGGAAGAACGCCGCGTTGTCCGCGATGGCCAGGGACACCATGGTTAAACGGTGCTCTACCGGGCTCAGACGGCGGTCCCGCTTGTGGGGAGGATCGCCGGCCGGCACAAAGAGGACCCGGTCCAGGTGGAGTTGATCCCTGGCCTCCTCGGCCAGGATGAGGTGTCCCATGTGGGGGGGATCAAAGGTGCCCCCCAGGATCCCTACCCGTCGGATGCGTGTCATTCAGGTGCCCCCTCATTGCTCCAGACGAGTTCCACATCGCCGATGCGCACAGTATCTCCTTCCTGGACTCCGGCCTTTTCCAGCGCTTCGGTGATGCCTCGGCGGTCCAGGATGCGCTGGAAGCGCATGATCGCGTCGTAGTAATCCCAGTTGGTCTTGTTGGCCAGGCGTTCGATGGCCTTCCCCCGCACCACCCAGACGCCTTCCTCCGGGTCGTATTCCACGGTGAACGCGTCCTCATCCTCTTCCAGACGCCACACGCGCGCCTCTTCCTGGGGGATGGTTTCCGGTTCCGGGGCTTCCTCCAGCAGGCGGGCGACGCGGTGGAGCATTTCTTGGACCCCTTCGCCGGTCACTGCGGAGATGGCCATGGGCTCTTTGACGCCTCGTTTTTCCAGTTCGGCCTTGATCTGGGGCCAACGTTCCCGCACGTGGGGTAAGTCGATCTTGTTGAGAACGACGAGTTGGGGCTTCTGCGCGAGGGTGGGGTTGTATTCCCGGAGTTCTCGGTTGATGGCTTCGAAGTCCGCAATGGGGTCCGGGCTTTCCCCGTCCAACAGATGGATGAGGACGCGCGTGCGTTCGATGTGACGCAGGAAGCGATCCCCCAATCCGGCCCCTTGGTGGGCACCTTCGATGAGCCCGGGGATGTCCGCGACGACGAAGTCCTTATCCCCCACTTGGACCAGGCCCAGGTTGGGTTGGATGGTGGTGAAGGGGTAGTCCGCGATTTTGGGGCGGGCGTTGCTGATCGCGGAGAGGAGGGTGGATTTCCCCGCGTTGGGTTTGCCCACGATGCCCACGTCGGCCAGGAGTTTGAGTTCGAGTCGGAGCCAACGTTCTTCCCCGGGCTCCCCCTTTTCCGCGATGCGGGGAGCCTGGCGGGTGCTGCTTTTGAACGCGATGTTCCCCCGGCCACCCTTGCCTCCCCGAGCCACGAGCACCTTTTGTCCGGGCTCGGTCAAGTCGGCCAGGAGTTCCCCTGTTTCCGCGTCGTAGACCATGGTGCCGGGGGGAACGGGAATGTAGAGGTCTTCTCCGGAGCGGCCGTGTTGACCTTTGCCGCGGCCGTGTTGTCCCCGTTCCGCTTTGTAGTGCACTTTGTAGCGGAAGGGCAACAGGGTGCTCAGGTGGGGATCGACGACCAAGTAGATATCCCCGCCTTTTCCTCCGCTACCCCCGGCCGGTCCGCCCCGGGGCACGAATTTCTCCCGTCGGAAGGCGACGACGCCGTTGCCTCCGTCGCCGGCCTTGACGTAGATTTTCGCTTCGTCGTACAGCATGTCCGGTTCTCCTTCGGGCTAATCGTCAATCGTTAATCGTTTCTCTTTCACCCTTCCACGTGGATGCTCAGCAGGAGTTCCACAAAGACGATGAAACCCGCGGCCACGTCGATCCATCTGCGCAGGCGGAAGAACAGGATTAAGGCCAGGAACACGCGCAGCATGGGCAACAGGGCGAGAAGCACGATCCCCGCGCTCATGGCCCACAGGCCCCAGGGAACGTGGTGAGGCCTTACCAGGTCCGCGATGGAAAGCGCGGCCGGGCCGGGGAATTCGTGGATGGGCGTGGAAAGGAGCACATCCACAAATCCCACAGCCATGAGGAGGACGGCCGCGAAGGAAACTAGAGCGGAGATGCGCCGCATATGTGCTTCCAGTTGTAGCCCGGTATCTTCCTTCATGTCTTTTTCCCTTGCAGGAGAGAGTGTACCCCTCAATCGTCCCTACAGGCTATGAACCAGCATTTGGATGCCGATGATGATCATCAGGACGACCAGCGCGGTTCGGAGCCAGGCTACCCGCAGGCGGGACATGAGGCGCACGCCCAGCATCGCTCCGGAGAAGATGCCCAAAGCCGTTGGGATCACGACCAGCGGATGCACATCCCCCCGGCCATAGTAGACGAAAACACTGGCCGCGGCCGTGATGCCCACCATGAAATTGCTCGTCGCGGTGGCCACGCCCAGAGGCACGCCCATGATCGCGTACATGATGGGCACTTTGATGAACCCTCCGCCCACCCCCAGCAGGCCGGAGGCCATGCCCGCGAGGAAGGACATGGCCAGTCCAAAGGGCCAATGGTGGACTTGGTAATGGCGGGCGAACAAAGTCTCCGAAAAGGCCGAAGGGCGTCGAGCTTTGTACAGGGTATATCCGGCCGTGAAGAAGACGGCCAGGGCAAAGAGCACGCCCAACGTGCGCGCGCTCACATAGCCGGCCAGCAATCCTCCAGTGATGGCTCCGGCTGTTGTGGCCACCTCCAGGCGCAAGGCCAGGCTGATATCTGCACCTCGACCGGGGGGCATCATCGCGGCCACGCCCGCGGAAGTGGCAATAACGCCCACCAGACTGGTCCCCACCGCGGCCCGAATGGACAGGTGGAAGACCAGAGTCAGCGCGGGGACCAGGAAAATCCCCCCACCCAGGCCCAACAGCGCGCCCAACATTCCCGCGAGCAGGCCCGTCAGGAACAACCCCAAAATCATCACCATACCATCTTTACCCCAACGCCATGAATCGGTATAACTCGGTCAGGTCCAACTTCAAGTCCTCGTACTTCGCCTGCAAAGCCGCGTGCAACTGAGCCTTCTCAATGGCCAAGGCCACCAGATGCGCTACGGCCGTGAGAAAGTGGACACTCACGGGACTGAACTGGCGGGGGCGGGCAGAATAAGCCCGCATCACCCCCAGTGTGCGGTCCTGCAGGCGGAGGGGCACGACCAGCACCGAGTGAATGCCTTCCTCCGCGGCCTCTTCCGGGTACTCAAACCCCGGTTCCCGTGTCACATCGTAGAGGACAACCGCCTCCCCCCGGAGGACGCGCTGGTCCACCGGACTTTTGGCCACGTGCACATCCCCTTTGGAAAGATAGCGCTCGCTCAGACCGTACGCGGCCACCAGGCGGAGGATCTTTCGCTTCTCGTCCAGGAGTCGGATGGACGCGGCCTTCAGCCCCATCTCCTCCACCGTGGCCTTTAACACCTCCAACAACATTGTCTTCAGCTCCAGGGAGCTGTTCAGCGCCTGGGCGATGCGGTACAGGCTTTGGTGCAGGTGGGCTTTTTCCAGGGCCAGCGCGCCGATATCCGCCAGCGTGTCCAGGAAGAGGAGATCGGCTTCGCTCAGATCTTCCACCTGCTTTACGTACACCCGCAGCACCCCAATCACCCGGGCGCGCACGCGCATGGGGACCGCGACCATGCCTTTCAGCCCTTCGGCCGCGGCCTCTTCCGGGTACTGGAACCCGGGATCCTGGGTCACGTCGGTCAGGATGACCACTTCCCCGTTCAGGACGCGACAGTCCACGGTGCCCGGTTCCAGGCGAACGCGGCCCTTCTCCAGATACGCATGGCTGAGCCCCCGCGCGCCCATGGGGATGAGTTCATTGCCGTCGGGACTCAGGATTCGGACGAGCGCGGCGTGGACCGGGAGGATGTCCATGGTATAGTCCAGGACCGTGTCGATGACTTGTGCTTCGTCCAGGGATGCACTGAGCGCGTGGGCAACCTCGCGCATCGCGTTCATGTAAAAAGCGGCCGGACGTTCACGCGATTCGTTCACGGATGCCTCCCTCTTGCCCTTGCAGCCAGTAGTGGAACTCATCAACAGCCCGTTCCCAATTCATCTCCTCTTCCACCCAACGCCGTCCGGTTTGCCCCAGGCGCCGACGTTGGATGTCATCCTCCAACAGGGTGAGAACCGCGTGGTATAGGGCCTCCTCATCCCCCGGAGGAATGAGAAGCCCGGTCTCCCCATCCCGCACTGCTTCCACCGCGCCGCCACATCGCCCCGCGATGGAGGGGACCGCGGTGGCCGCGGCGTCCAGGAAGACCATGCCAAAGCCTTCGATGCTGTTGGTCTGCTCCTCTTCCCGCAGGGGGAGGAGGAAGAGGTGCGCTTCCCGATAGAGGTCGGGCAGTTCATCCGCGGGCACGCCCCCCAGAAATGTCACGTGATCCTCCAGGCCTAACGTTTCGGCCAGATGTTGGAGCGCACGGCGTTCCGGCCCCCGGCCCGCCACCCGATAACGGATGTCCGGATATGTCCCGCGCAGTCGGGCCACAACCCGGAGGGCTACGTCAATGCCCTTTCGGGGCACAAGCCGTCCCACGCTGAGAAGGGTGAAGGGCGGGGGCAAGGGGATGGGCGGTGGGTAGAAGCGTTCTGGATCCGCACCCGGGTAGATGACTACAGGATTGGGCATGCCCAGCTTCTGCAGGCGTCCCGCGGTGTGCCGGGAGATGGCTACCAGCGGACGGGATTGGGCCAGGAGGTGGTTGATGAGTCCCCGGTACCAAAGGCGTTGTGCGCCCAGGAAGTCGTTCCCGTAGGTGACGGTCAGATAGCGCTGGGGCGCGACCCAGCGGGCCGCGAGGAGGAGCCGCAGATCCGTGTGTCCCACAATCACCCGGTCGGGATGCCATGCGCGCAGCGCGCGGATGAGTTTCCAGAGGGAGGAGGGGATGATGTGACGGGTGTATTGGGGCTCCTCCGGAAGGAATCCCAGCGCGGACGCGGAGTAGGCCGGCGGCGCCCAGACGGCTACTTCATATCCCTCGCGCGCGGCAAGACGCCAGGCCACTTGCCCCAGGTACTCGGCTATCCCTCCCACCGCGGGAGGGAATTCCATGGAAATAATGGCAACACGCATGGGCTCATCCCCCGTTGTCCGGGAAGTTTCCCCCTATGAGGAGGGCTCCCCGATGTTTTCTCTCTCCTCCCCTTGTTCCAAAGGGGGAGAATGTGCCGGTTCGCGTGGGGGGACCTGGTCTGGGACGGAGATGGCGGCCGCGTCGGTGACTGGGGGTTCTGTGAAGGTGGGAGACGGGGGCGCAGTAGGAGGCCGCGGTTTTTCCTTGCGCCGGAACCCACGGCTCAGACTCCAGACGATGAGGAGGACCCCCAGGAGGACCAACGCAGCGGACCACACGCGCGCCCACAGGGAGGTGGGACCCGCGCTGACGATGAAGACAAAGGCCGCAGTGATGACAAACGTCGCCGCGAGCAACAGGGCCCACCATCGGGATCCGGTTCGAGGGAGGATGAGGTAGAGCAGGAGGAAGATGAGGCCCATGCCCAAGAACAGGAAGGCTCCCAACACGGGCGCGGTGACGTGGTCCCCCCACAGCATGGCTCCCGTGAGGAGGAAGAATCCCCCCGCGGACACCCACGCCCACCACCGTTCGGAGCGGTTGGTGAGGAAGATGAAGAGGTGCGCCAATCCCAGCCCCACGAAGATCACCGCCGCGAGGAGGGGGCCATCCACCTGTTCCTGGGTGCCCAGGTACACGACAATGGCCATGCTCAGGAGGAGAAAGCCCGGGATCAACGCCCACCACCGTTCGGGATGCCAGGCCATGTAGACGAGAAAGCCGATGCCCGCCAAGGCCAGACCTGCGGTGATCCCCCACACAATTTCCTGTTGGTACGGGAGCAATACTTGAAAGGTGTACAGGAGGAAGAAGATGCCCAGGAAAAGAAATGCCAATCCCCAGTAGAGGGGAGCTAAAAGACCCTTACGCATGGGAGTTCTCCTTTGAATGACTCGCCCGCGTGTGGTGCCACATCTCCCGGAGGGCCTGGACTCCGAGGAGCAGGGCCAGGCCCCCGGCCACATACGGTTCCCACGGATGGGTGGGGTTCAGGGCGAAACCCACCGCGATCAGGGCGAGACTGAGGAGGATGACGCTGGAGTAGGGGGGGCGGGAGAAGAGGTGTCGGCGAGGAACACGCCGGACCCGCGCCGCCCAATCCCCCCAGCTCAGCGTGGCCAGGAGCAGGGATGCTCCGATGATCCACGGGATCTGTCGGGCCAGCCATCCCCAGTCTATCCAGTAGATCGGTGAGTCGCCCATAATCGGTTCATGTCCCTTCTTGCAAAGCCTCCTCAACAGCTTGAGCAAAGCGCTCGTACGGTTGAACGCCCACAAACCGCTTGAACTCCTGACCGTCCTTGAACACAATGACGGTGGGGATGCCCATGATGCCCAGTTCCCCCGCGATGTGGGGGTAGTGGTCCACGTTCAGTTTGGTGATGTTGGTCTGGGTGCCGTACTCCCGGGCCAGGTCCTCAATGGAAGGCGCGATCACGTGACAGGGAGCACACCATTCGGCCCAGAAGTCCACCAGGGTCACACCTTCCTGGATCAATTCATGGAATTCCTCGTCGGTGATGTGACGAGGTTCTAATTCCTCCAACAGGGCATCTTCCCCTTCACTTCCCGTTGTGGTATGGGAACCGGTCCGTTCCTCTTCGATGATCAGTCGCTTCAGTGTGTCGAAGAAACCCATTGCACTCTCCTCCTCATGCAGGTTGGACACAGCCACCAGGGCATGTGTCCTCTTCTATCTTCTCAGTATACCCCGACCGGATGGAGAGACAAACTCGGCCGGGGGCACGCGATGGCCGTGCCATACCCATTGGATGAATCCCCCGCGAAGAACGTTACGGCCGCGGAAAGTAAGGAGTAACGATTGACGATTAACGATTAAGGGGGGGAGCTGAAGGGCGAGGTCGGGCGGGATGGGTGAGGTCTAACGCATGACGAGTAACGAGTAAGAGGGGCGGGAGGCTATCGTGGGCCGTGCGTGGCGATTCTCGGCCGGTCATGTGTCCATATAGAGCCCCCGAAGGGGGCTTCTCCCCATTTAGCCCGGGGATTCAGCCCCGGGCGATCGCACATGACCCCGCATCACCGTTCCCGAACGGTAGGAGCGCACGGCCGTGCGCCCTGTTCAGCAGCCGGATGAATCCGCCTGCTGAACAGGAGCCGTCCCTTCGGGACGGGGATACGTCGGCCAGGCGTCCACCCCGCGCCCCGAAGGGGCGCTCCCTGTTCAGCGGGCAATTTATTGGGCCGCTTATCTCCTTAATCGTCAATCGTTAATCGTTATTCCTTACTCCACGGACCCGTCCGCCGCCAATACTTGTTCGCCAATCAAGACCGTTGATCCAGACATCAACACCGCCACCGACATGATCATAAGCGATATCCGGTGGAGACAAGCTGGTTCAGCCTAGGGTTGGGTGAATTTCC
>JAADDB010000059.1 GCA_013154135.1 Chloroflexota bacterium | reverse complement strand
GGGCTTCGCCTGCCGCCCACCCTCGCAAAACTCTTTCATAGCACGGGGCGAGGACGTCGGCATCCCGCCAAGGTGCGGACCCGTCCGCCGCCAAGATGCTACTAAGAACGGGGGGAATACGTCGGCCGTGTGTGACGACTTGTGGCCGGTCATGTGCCTCCAGAGCCCCCGAAGGGGGCTTTCCATTTTTAGCCCGGGGGTTCCAGCCCCACGAGAGATTGGAAGGCCCAGGTGCTAATTTGACTATACCAGATGGATGTGGTATATATAACCCCGCCGGCGGGAGCCATCTGAGGGCATATGCCAACAGAACAGGTATCCCCCATCATCAACCTCCCAAACACCTTGTGGTTTTCAGACTGCACACCAGAAAGGAGGGGAGAACGTCAGAAAATCTCCGTACTTGCCTAAATTCCACGTAGTCCCCTGGTTGTTCATCTCATGCACTCCATTTTCGGAAGAAAGGAGAGGAAAATGAAGGGCAAGGTTGCAATGCTCCTGGCGGTTGTTCTGATCATCTCCATGTTGCTGAGCGCCTGTGGCGGCGCGGCCACCAAGGCTCCGGAACCCACCAAGGCCGCGGCGGCTCCGACGAAGGCGCCGGCCACCGAAGCACCGGCCAAGAAGGGCGGCGTCCTGCGCATGCTCACGTGGGAAGGGTACGCGCCCGAGGAACTGGTCCAGAAGTTCACCGACCAAACCGGCATCAAGGTGGAAATCACCTACATTGGCGACAACAACGAGTTGATCGCCAAGATGGCGGCCACCAAGGGCAAGGGATTCGACCTGGTCTCCCCCACCCTGAACTACGTCATCACCGCGCAGAAGGAATTCGGCATCTACCAGCCCATTGACATGTCCCGGGTCAACACCAAACTCTTCAACCCCACCTACCTCAAGTCCATCACCGAGCAGGCCACCCTCGACGGCAAGGTGTACGCGCTCCCCTTTGTCTGGGGCACCACCGCGATGATCGTCAACACGGAAAAGGCCCCGGACGCGGGTGAGACCTACCTGGACCTGTGCGATCCCAAGTACAAGGGCCGGGTCACCTACCGGGCCAAGTACGACACCCTGTACATGTTCGCGTACGCGCTGGGCATGGACCCGGCCGAAGCCGTCAAGAGCGAAGACGAGTACCGGAAGGTCATGTACAAAGTGCGGGATAAACTCATCGAGTGCAAGCCTATCGTGCGCACGTACTGGGATTCCCGCCAGCAGTTGGAAGAACTGGTCACCAAGGAAGAAGTCTGGCTGGGCACCAGCTGGGACGCGATCGCCTGGACCCTCAGCGTGAAGGACCCCAAGTTCAAGTACGCGGTGCCCAAGGAAGGCGCGGTGGGCTGGTACGACACCTTCGCCATCTCCGCGGGTGCGGAGAACCTCGATGCCGCGTATGAGTGGATCAACTTCATCATGCAGCCGGAGAACGCGGCCGTCATCATCAACCAGACCGGCTACCAGACCGCGTCGGAAGGTGCGGCCGAACTCGCATCCCCCGAACTGGCCAAGGTGGTCAAGGAGACCCTCCCGCCGGAGAAGATGGCCAACATCAAGTGGTACTTCCCGCTGCCTCCTTACGCCCGAGACATCGAGGCCGAAGTCCTCGAACAGGTCAAGGCGGCCAAATCCAAGTAAGATCACCCATGTCTGAGGGCGCCCGTACAGGGCGCCCTCAGATGTTTCATGTACATCGAACGAGGGAGATGTGCTCATGGCTCAGGAAATCGACGTATCCCTGGTCAATGTCACCAAAAAATTCGGCGATTTGGTCGCGGTGGACAACGTGAGTTTCGACGTCCCCAAGGGCAGTTTCTTCTCCTTGCTGGGCCCTTCGGGCAGCGGCAAGACCACCATCCTGCGCATGATTGCCGGTTTCGAAGTCCCCACCTCCGGGGACATCTACATCGGCGGCCAACGGGTGAACGACGTGCCCCCCAACAAGCGCCCGTGCAACATGGTCTTCCAGCGGTTGGCCCTCTTCCCCATGATGAACGTGCTGGACAACGTCATGTACGGGTTGCGGCGACGGGGCGGCATGAGCAAGAAGGAGATGGAGCGGCTGGCCAACGATGCTCTGGCTCGCGTCGGGCTGGCCGGGCTGGGCAAGCGTCGCATCCACCAACTCTCCGGTGGTCAGCAACAGCGCGTCGCGCTGGCCCGCAGCCTGGTCCTGGACCCCACCGTCCTCCTTCTGGACGAGCCGCTGGCATCCCTGGACTTGAAACTGCGCCAGGCCATGAAACTGGAACTCAAGCGCCTCCAGGAGCGGTTGGGCACCACCTTCATCTACATCACCCACGACCAGACCGTGGCCATTGCCATGTCCGACACCATCGCGGTCATCAACAAGGGGCGCATCGAGCAGATCGCGTCCCCCGAGGAACTCTACCGTCGACCGGCCACCCACTTCGTCGCCTCCTTTGTGGGGGAGAACAACATCCTCACCGAAGGGCGCCTGGTCCGCCAGGTGGACGACCAGGTGGGCGAAGTGGAGATGGGGGGCATCCTCATGCAGGGGCGCATTGGGGAGCCCATGAAACCGGGAGACAAGGTGGACCTGTTCGTCCGGCCGGAGATGATCCTCCTGCAGCCGGGCAAGCACTCACCGGGCATCCTGGGGAAGGTGTCCGAGATCAACTTTGACGGCTCTCATTCCCTCATCGTGGTCGACTTGCTGGAGAGCCAGCGCCCGCTCAGCATCAACGTAAAAGTCCAACACACCGAGCAGGCGCCGGAAGTGCACGTTGGGGACGTGGTCACCCTGTCCTGGAACTGGGGCGCGGGCAACATCTTCCACCACGTACCCCTGCAGGAAGCCTAAGGAGGGCAGATCATGCTGGCCAGGCTCAAACGAACGGGGGCCCTTTGGCTCCTACTGCTTCCCATGCTCCTGTGGATCGGACTGTTGTTCGTGCTGCCGCACATCAAACTGTTCCTTCTCTCCTTCCAGGACCGATACACCGGCGCGTTTACCCTGAAGAACTACGCCACCTTCTTCACCAGTCCCCTCTACCGGGGCGTGTTCATCCACACCGTGGAGTACTCCATCCTCACCACCCTGGTGACGTTAGCCATTGCCTTTCCCGCCGCGTTCGTGGTCACCAAAGTCCTGAGCGAGCGGGCCAAAGCCCTGGTCGTCATCGCCATCATCCTCCCCTACTGGGTCTCCGAGTTGATTCAGGCCTTCACCTGGATGGTGATTTTCCGGGAGACGGGCATCCTCAGTTACACCCTGCGGGCCCTGGGCATCACCCGACACAACATCGAATTCCTCTACCACAACTGGACGGTCATGGTGGGGCTGGTATACACCTCCCTGCTCTTCATGGTGATTCCCATCCTCAATTCCCTGGAGACCCTGGACGACAGCCTGATTGAGGCGTCCTACGACCTGGGCGGCGATTTCTGGTCCACCATGAAGGAAATCATCATCCCCCATTCCATGCCGGGCATCATGGTGGGGAGCATCATGGTTTTCATGCTTGTCCTGGGGAATTACGTGACCGTCACCCTGTTGGGCGGCAAGAACAGCCTCTGGTTCACCGAGAACATCTACAACCAGTTCATTGTGCGGTTCAACCAGAACCAGGGAGCGGCCTTCAGCGTCATCTTGCTCACCTTCTCTGTGCTGTTCGTGTGGGCCCTCCTGAAAATTACCAAGCAAGACTTATCGGAGGCGATGTAAATGTACACAGCAACGGGTAAAACCAGGACAATGCGTCTGCTGTTGGGGTACGGGTACATCTTCCTGGTCCTGCTGTACACCTTGGGACCGTTGATCATCGTGACGATCCTGGCATTCAACGACAACCCGTCCGCCTCCTTCCCCTGGCAGGGCTTCACGCTGGACTGGTTCAAGTCCAGCCGTCCGGATCGGGTGGGCCTGTTGGACGACCGGCGCATGCTCCTGTCCATTGCCACGAGTTTGAAGGTCGCGATCGGGGTCACGTTGATTTCGGTGGTGTTGGGCATCAACAACGCGTTTCTCTTCGTGCGGGAACGGTTCATCGGCAAGGGGTTCTTCTACATGCTCATGCTCGGGCCCCTGGTGGTGCCCGGTGTGGTGTTGGGCACCTCCATTCTCGCGTTCACCTACTCCATTGCCAACGCGCTGGACGAGGCCCTGGGGCCCGGCGCGGGCACGTTCCTGCGGCCCGGGCTGTTCCTGGTCGTCCTGGGCCAGGTGAGTTTCGTGGCCACGACGACCACGTTGGTCCTCACCGCGCGGCTGAAGAAGTTCGACCCCGCGCTGGAGGAGGCCGCGATGGACCTGGGTGCGAGCCGTTGGACCGCGATCATGAGCGTGACCATGCGCTTTCTCATGCCGGCCATCCTGGGCGCGGCCATCATCGGATTCCTCTTCTCCTTCCAGAACTTCAACACCACGTACTTCCTGATCGGATCCGAGCCCACCGTGCCCATTCTCCTGTACTCCCGGCTGCGCTTTGGCATCACGCCCGAGATCAACGCGGTCAGCGTCGTGCTCATGGTCTCCACCGGCATCCTGGGGCTCATCGGGTTCGCGCTGTCCAACCGGGAGTAGGTCTCGGATGACGCCTGACACATCACGCAAGGGAGGCACCATGCTCATCGCGCACATCAGCGACACCCACATCGAAGGCTGGGGGCGAAAGACCTTCGGCATCGCGCCGATGGCGGAGAATCTGGCCCGGTGTGTGGACCACATCAACGGCCTCGTCCCCCAGCCCGACCTGGTCCTGGTGACAGGGGATATCACCAATCACGGTTCCCGGGAGGCGATGGAGCGCGCGGCGTCCATCCTGCGGGACTTGCGCGCGCCCTTCTACGTCATTCCGGGCAACCACGACCGTCGCGATGTGCTGGCGGACGTGTTCGGGCCCACCGCGTGCCCCACGGAGAGCACCGAGTTCATCAATTACGTCATCGAGGGCCCGGACTTGCGCCTGATCACGGTGGACAGCACGGTGCCGGGCGCGCCCGGCGGGGAGATCTGTGAGGAGCGAGCCGCGTGGCTGGACCGGCGTCTGAGCGAGCGGCCGGATCAACCCACCGTCATCTTCATGCATCACCCGCCGGTGCGCTTCCACGTGCCCGAGACGGACATGGACGGCTTCGAGGGCATGGACCGGTTCTGGCAGGTGGTGGGGAAGCACCCGCAAGTGGTGCGCATCCTGGCCGGGCACATTCACCTGGCCGCGCTCACCCAGTGGCAGGGTGTGACCGTGAGCACCGCGCCCAGCATGGGCATGCGCCTCACCCTGGACCTGACCTTGGAACACCCGTCCGAGTACATTTTGGATGACCCGGCCTTTCAACTGCACTACTGGTCCGAGGAGCAGCATCTCATCACCTTTACCGTGCCCGTGCGCGGGCCGGAGGTGTCCTATCCCTTTGCGGAGGTGACCGAATCGTAAGCCGCGCGCGTCCGGGGCGTTGCTATTCTAGAGAACACTCGCGAGGAGACAGGTCGACCATGCTTGCTCACAAAACGTCCTTGCCGGTATATCGCCAAATCGCCAACCAGATCGCCGAGGAGATCAAAGCCGGCACCCGTCCGCCCAACTCCCGGATTCCGTCGGAACGGGAACTCGCGGAGCGATTTGGCATCTCCCGGATGACGGCCCGGGCCGCGATTAACCTGCTCATGCAGCGGGGACTGGTCTCCCGCCGCAGCCGGGCAGGGGTGTTCGTGGCCCAACCCAAGGTGCGTTTCGACCTCAGTTCTCCCCACGGGCTCCACCAGCAGTTGCAAAAGGCCGGGATCACGCCGGGTGCGAAGATCATCACCGCGGAGGTCATGCCCGCGCACGCGCTGGACTCACGCATTGTGCAGGCCCTCGCCCTGCACGACGGGGAGAAGGTGTACCACATTGTCCGTCTGCGCACGGCCAACGATGAACCCATCGCGCTGGAGAATTCCTTCTTCCCGGTGCGCCTCTTCCCGGATCTGTTGGACTTCAACTTGACCGATTCCATTTACGGCATTCTGAAGAAGTACTTCGGTGTGGAGCCCGCCCAATCCTTTCAGGAACTGGAAATCTCCCTGCTGGACGAGGAATGGGCGGAGATCATGGGGGTCCACATGGACCTGCCCATCCTGGAAATTCGTCGCTGTGCCATGACCGAGGACGGTACCCCCTTTGAGTACGCGCACGACATTTACCGCGGGGATCGTATTATCTTCACCGCGCGCACCGTAAAAGCGGGGGCATCCTCCGTCGGCCAGATACCTCAGGACGCGTGGAACCACTTGCGTCCTTGTTCCTAATTGACAAGGGAGGCCTCTGCTCATGCCCGATGTGTACGATGTGGCCATTGTTGGTGCGGGAGTCGTAGGCTCGGCTATTGCCCGGGAGTTGGCCCGGTACCACCTCTCCATCGCCCTCTTGGAAGCCAACCCGGACGTGGGGATGGGCACCTCCAAGGCCAATACCGCGATCTGGCATACCGGATTCGACGCCAAGAACGGCACCCTGGAAGCCAAATTGCTTCGGCGATCCTACGCGCTCATGGAGAAGTTCGTGCCCGAGGCCGGCATCCCCGTGGAACACCTGGGCGGGTTGCTGGTCGCGTGGACCGAGGAGCAAAAGCACATTCTGCCCTCCCTCCAGGAACGCGCGTTTAAGAACGGGGTCACCGATGTGCGCATCATCTCCCCGGAGGAGGTCTACCAACTGGAGCCCAACTTGCATCCGGGTGCGTGGGGCGGCCTCCTGGTGCCCGGGGAATCCATCATTTGCCCCTTCACCCTGTCCATCGCGTTCGCGACCCAGGCCGTCATCAACGGTGTGGACCTGCGGCTTAACTTCCCGGTGCAACACGTGCACGTGCTGCCGGACGGCACCAAGCAGGTGGACGGTCCTGACGGGTCGGTGCGCGCCCGGTATCTGGTCAACGCGGCCGGGCTCTATTCCGACGAGATCGACCACATGCTCGGCCACCACGACTTCACGGTCACGCCCCGGCGGGGGGAATTGATTGTGTTCGACAAGTTCGCGCGATCCCTCATCGACCACATCATCCTCCCCGTGCCCACGCCCATCACCAAGGGAGTGCTCATCAGCCCCACCGTGTTCGGCAACGTGCTCTTGGGCCCCACCGCGGAGGATCTGGACGATAAGACGAACACGGCCACCAGCGAGAAGGGGCTCCGCATGTTGCTGGAGAAGGGGAAGGCCATCCTGCCCGCGCTGCTCAACGAGGAGGTGACCGCGACGTATGCAGGGCTCCGGGCCGCGACGGAGCATTCCGACTATCAGATCCGCCTGCACAAGGACCAGGGGTACGTGTGCGTGGGGGGCATCCGGTCCACGGGCGTGTCCGCGGGCATGGGCATCGCGGAGTACGTGCGGGATCTGCTCGCGGACGCGGGGTTGGATCTCCGGGAAAAGGACGAGTTCCTCCCCGTGCACATGCCTTACATCGGCGCGGCCAAGCCCCGTCCTTATCAGCGGGATGACCTCATCGAACGCAATCCCGACTACGGCCGCGTTGTGTGCCACTGCGAGAAGGTGACGATGGGCGAAATTCTGGACGCGATCCACAGTCCTGTGCCCGCGCGCACACTGGACGGGCTCCGCCGACGGACCCGGGCCATGCAGGGACGTTGTCAGGGGTTCAACTGCCGGGCGCACATTGTGGACATCCTGGCCCGGGAAACCGGCCAGGACCCGAAATTCCTTCTCGCACTGGATGCCGAGTAATTGGACTTTGCACAATTTGCTGATTTCTCTCCTGGGGAGAACGGTTCTGTATGGCGGGCGCGCTTGCCCCGGCCACACAACAAAACGTCCTTCAACGGGGGAGAACAGTTTTGTGTGCGGGGCGAAGACGTGGGCGCCTCGCCGGGGAGCGGACCCGTCCGCTTCCCCACCCCACAGGCGAGCTATTTTTGGTGGGTGCTGGCCGGGCTTCGTCCGGCCAGCACCCACCAAAAACACTTTCTTGGCACGGGGCGAAAACCTCAGCGCCTCGCCGGGGAGCGGACCCGTCCGCCGCCAAGGTACGACCAAGCTCGATGGGGATGGTATTCAACGGCCAGAAGTAAGAGTTTGTTGATGTGATTTCTCTCCGGAGAAAACAGTTTTGTGTGCGTGGCGGGCGA
>JAADDB010000086.1 GCA_013154135.1 Chloroflexota bacterium | reverse complement strand
CAGCGCCGCTGCGCCCCTACAGTTCAACGGGCCCATTGATCGGCTCTGATCCGCCGCCAAGAGGCTACTGAGAACGGCGAGGGATCCGCCGGCCGGAAACCGTTCTCGCGCCCCGCAGGCGCTCTTCCTGTCCAGCGGCCCATGGGGACTTTCTCCCGCCAGCGTGGCATCGAAGGGCCAACCCGGCATTTACCCCTTTAATCGTTACTCGTCAATCGTTACTCGTTAGTCCCCGGGCCCGTCCGCCGCCAAGAGATAGGGGCGGGTCTCAGACCCGCCCCTACCAATTCGTGTCCTATGCCCTCAGCCCCGGGCGTTTGTACAAGACCACATATCGTCGTACACAAACTCGGCTTGCGCCCTTCGCACAAGATGATCCAAATGGGTCATGGACATGCCCATCGGACTTCCCTACAATGGTATGGGCCATTGATGAGAGAGAAAACGTAACGCGGCGGCGTGGACCCCTCCGCCGCGATAGTGCGCCCCAGCTTTGTCTGTCGATTTGCCCGATATCCAACACCGTATAAGGAGGCTTTGACGTTATGGCACGGACACCCGAGGATGTTATCCGGTTGGCGAACGAAACCGGGGTGAAGATGGTGGACTTGCGGTTCACCGACCTGTTCGGCACATGGCAACACTTTACCTTGCCCGTCCGCGAACTGACGGAAGAACTGTTCGAGGAAGGAGCCGGTTTTGATGGTTCCTCCATTCGGGGCTTCCAAAGTATTGAGGAATCCGATATGATCCTCATCCCCGACCCGGACACCGCGTTCGTGGACCCGTTCCTCCAAATCCCCACCCTGGTCCTCATCTGCGACATCTACGATCCCATCACCCGCCAACCCTACAGCCGGGACCCCCGGTACATTGCCCGCAAGGCCGAGGCCTACTTGCGCCAGACGGGCATCGCGGATGTGAGTTATTGGGGGCCGGAAGCGGAGTTCTTCCTCTTCAACGATGTGCGTTACCGGGTGGAACCGTATATGTCCTTCTACCAGGTGGACAGTGAGGAAGCTTGGTGGAACAGCGGCAAGGAACTGGGCCCGAACTACGGGGGACAAATTCAGGCAAAGGGCGGATATTTCCCGGTCCCGCCGACGGATAGACTCCAAGATGTGCGCAGCCGGATGGTCCTCGCGCTGGAGGCCGCGGGCGTCCGAGTGGAAATCCACCATCACGAGGTAGCGACGGCCGGACAAGCGGAGATTGACATCCGCTTCTCCACGCTGGTGAAGACCGCAGACAACATGATGATCTACAAGTACATCGTGAAGAACGTGGCCCGGCAACACGGCCTCACCGCGACCTTCATGCCCAAGCCCTTATTCGGGGACAACGGAAGTGGCATGCACACGCACCAGAGCTTGTGGAAGGGCGACGTGAACATCTTCTTCGACGAAGCCGGCTATGCCCAACTGTCGGAGACCGCTCGCTACTACATTGGAGGACTCCTCCAACACGCGCCTGCGCTCCTCGCGTTTGCTGCCCCCACCACCAACTCCTACCGTCGTTTGGTCCCCGGGTACGAAGCTCCCGTGAACCTGGCCTACTCGCAACGCAACCGGTCGGCTGCCGTGCGCATTCCCGTCTACTCCTCCAGTCCCAAGGCCAAGCGGGTGGAGTTTCGCCCTCCCGACCCGAGCGCCAACCCCTATTTGACCTTCGCAGCCATGCTCATGGCCGGCCTGGACGGCGTGGAGAACCGGCTCGACCCGGGGGAACCCATGGACAAGGACCTGTACGACCTGCCCCCGGAGGAAGCCGCGCAGATCAAACAAGTCCCCGGCTCCCTGGCCGAAGCTCTGGCCGCGTTGGAGGCGGATCACGCCTTCCTCCTCAAGGGGGACGTCTTCACACCCGATGTGATTGCGACGTGGGTTGCTTACAAGCGGACGAACGAGGTGGACGCGGTGCGCTTGCGTCCTCATCCAATGGAGTTCGAGCTCTACTACGACGTGTGAGTGGCAGCGTAGAAATCCCGGTTAACTGGTTGGTGGGCGAGCATCGTCCGCCAACCAAAACCCTTTATCCCCGCGTCACGACGACCCGACCTTGGTCGTTGGTACATCGCCGGTGGCCCGTCGTCGTCTATCTAGGGGGAATTCCTACCCCTTCCCCGAGAACGAGGGACAAGAAGTGGGGCAGTAGCCGTTCTGTCTCCGGGCTAGGGCGGAAGGACTCCAGGAGCGCTTCGATCTCCTCGGGCGAGAGGTGAGCCTGGTACACGTCTAGATAGCGGCGGAAGCGGATGCGGTTTTCCTCCACCGTCAGCTCCGGGTGGAACTGGGTGGCCCAAATGAGCTTTCCCGGCACCCGGAAGGCCTGATAGGGAGCTCGTTCACTGTAGGCCAGGTTCACCACCCCATCGGGCAATCGTTCGGCCCGTTCCTTGTGTCCCAGCTGGGCCCAAAATACCGGGGGCAATATCCGAAACAACTCGTCGCTCTTCCCTTCCTCGGTGAGGTACACCTGGAAAGTCCCCACCTCCATGTTCGCCTCGTCCCGGATGATCTTTCCCCCCAGGGCTTCCACCATCAGCTGAAAGCCGAAACAGGAGGCAAAGGTAGGGTGCCCCACCTCTACGACTTCGCGCAAGCGTTCCAACGTTTCCTCAAACGCGGGCAGATTGCGCTTGGTGACGTCGAAATTCCCCGCCCCCCCGATGAGGAGTGCATCATACTCCAGGATGTGTTCCAGCCGCGGGGGGCCGGTTAACAAGTCGTGGGGCACAATGGCCTCTAGGGGCAGGCCCAGGCGGTCCGCGAAGGATTGGCGTTCCTCCCGCCGCGCGGGGTCGTCCGCATAGCGAGCTTGCAAGAGGAGTAGTCGTGGTACCACGTGTTCTACCTCGTCCACGCGGGATAGCGGTCTTTGATCTGGGGGAAGTGGAAGGTCAAGCGCTTCCACATGTCCCCGTGGAGGGGCATCAGGTAGATCTCCCAATCATGTTCCGCCCGATCCGAGGAAAAGGCAATGTACTTGCCGTCCGGGGACCAGGTACCCATCACATCGTTGGCCAGGATGGGGAGGCTCACCATCTCGAAGTCCCCGCCTTCCGGCGGGATGATGTACAGCCGCCACAATCCGTCCCGGTTGCTCTGGAAGAGGATCCACCGGCCATCGGGGGACCAGCGCGGATACGCTTCGTTGGAGAGGTTGTCCGTTATCTTCCGCGGTTGGGAGCCATCCGCGTTGGCCACGTAGATCTCCCCATCTCCATCCGTGTCGTCCACGTAAACGATGTGTTTCCCATCGGGGGACCAGCTGACGTGGTATTGGTTGCCCGGGCCGGTGACCAAGGGCTTTTCCCCGCTTCCATCGGCACGGACCACGTAGAGGTCAAATCCCTGGGTACGCACATCCCGGTTCGTCTGGAAGGCGATGTATTGCCCGTCCGGGGACCAGGCCGGGCCCCAGTTGTCATACGGGCGTACGCCGGTGAGGAGGGGATGGGCTTGGGAGCCGTCCGCGTTCATCACGTAGAGTTGGAGGTTTTCGGGATCATCCCGGCCGGAGGCGAAGACGATGTGTGCGCCGTCGGGAGACCAAGCGGGTTCAATGTCCCTCGCGGGGGCAGTGGTCAATTGCCGTGGTTCCCCATCTGGCAGGTCCATCACCCAAATATCGAAGTTCCCGCTCTCCTCCGAGTGGAAGGCGATGTGTCCGGAGACCCCCTTCAAGTTCTCCGTGGTCATGGTCTTCGGAGTAGGGAGGGGAGAAGTCAATGGCGATTGGAGGGCGGTGGTCGTCGCCACCACCTGCGGTGTTGGTGTGGGTGGCAGGGGGGTGAGGGTAGGAGGTGGCGGTTCCTCTTTGCCCCCGCAGCCGGATAGAATGGCCATGCTGAGCATGCCAATGACCATGCCGATGACCAGGAAGGAAAGACGGCGTCGGGGAGCTTCGTATCGCATAGCTCCTCCGAACGCGATGAGTGAAATGACGAGAAGGAGTACTCCCAATCCTTTAATGAACACCGGTCGACCTCCCGGGGTGATGTTCGCGAGCGGTTTTTTTGACGGATGGATGTATCACGTGCTGGTAAGTACGTGGTTTCTTCCGGATTTCCGTGATGTGAACGTGTCCATTATACTCCCTCTGCTTGGAGAATCAAATTGGAGGCGGGGAAGGAGGAAGGAGTAACGATTGACGATTAACGAGTAACGATTAAGAGGGGTTGGCTGGAAGACGAGGTCGGCCAGGATAGATTAGGAGCGTAACGAGTAACGAATAAAAGAGGCCCCGCGGACCGGGTGGAGCGATTCCCGGCCGGTTACGTGTCCATATAGAGCCCCCGAAGGGGGCTTCCCTAAACGATTAACGATTAATGAGGAACGATTAAGGGGGTTGGCTGAAGAGCGAAGTCGGTTGGGGTTGGGATGGGCGAAGTTGTAACGCATAACGAGTAACGAGTAAAACATGAACGAGAAACCTGCTCAACCCATCACCTATGTGCGTGTGGAGCGGAACCGAAAAGTCCTTGTCAAAGGCCATGTGGTGGCCGAGGTCCCCTTGTGTCTGCGCGTCCACGGGGAACCTTGGGTCACGCTCATGTGTTCTCCCCACGACGTGGAAGCCCTGGTGCTGGGCTTTTTGCGCTCAGAAGGACTCATCCACGGGCCGGAGGATGTGGTCCGATGGGATTGGGCCCAGGAGGGCCGATGCGTGGATGTGTACTTGTCCTCCGCACCCACAGCCCTGCCGCGACGACCCACGTTGACCACCGGCTGCGTGGGCGGCGTGACCTTCGAGGACCTGGAGGCAGCCCTTCCCCCTGTGGAGGCACGCGCCCGTGTGGACGCGTCCCGGTTGATGGAACTGATGGCGCGGCTGTTACGCTCGGCTCGGACATACCGACTTTCCAGGGGCATTCACAGCTCGGCCCTGAGCGACGGGGAAACGTTGCGTCTCCTCGCGGAGGATGTGGGTCGTCACAACACCCTGGACCGCCTGTGGGGACAGGCTATGCGTGCAGGGTTGGACCCGCAAGGGCACATATTGCTCACCACGGGGCGCATCAGCACGGAGATGTTGCGTAAAGCCGCCAAGATGGGGGTCCCCCTCATCGCCTCTCGCACCTCCCCCACCCACCTGGCCCTCCAATTGGCCGAAGCGTGGCATATCACGGTTGTCGGTTACGTGCGTCCAACCAGCTTGCGAGTGTACACGCATCCCGAGCGGGTGAAGGGGGGAGATTGATGGGGCGATCACTCGTTCTCTCCGCGCGAAGGCCTCCCACAGGATGGGAGGCCTTCGCTTTTGAGGGGGGTATGTTCATTTGAGCAGCGCCTCGGCTCCGGCTAACGCGACCTCGTGGTCGTCCTCCACCGTGCTCCCGCTGACGCCGATGGCGCCGATAACCGTGCCATCCTTGTCCTTCAGGGGCAGCCCACCGGGGAAGGTGATGAGTCCCCCGTTGGAGAACTCGATGTGGTAGAGGGGCTGTCCGGGCTGGGCGAGTTTGCCCAGCTCACCTGTGGGCATGTTGAAGAAACGGGCCGTTTTTGCCTTTTTGATGGCAATGTCAATGGACCCCAGAAACGCGTCGTCCATGCGGATGAAGGCTTTCAGGTTGGCCCCTGCGTCCACCACGGCGATGTCCATTTTGGTGCCTAATTCTTCGGCTTTCTTGTGTGCAGCTTCGATGACGGTCAGAGCTTGTTCCAGGGTGATGTCACACATGTTGACCCTCCTTTGGGTTACACCGTCCTGTGCACTTCGTTTGATCCGGGGGATCCGCCATCCAGAGTATACCACACCCCTTACTTTTTCGCAGGCGTGGGCGTAGGGGTCACCGTGGGCGTGGGCGTGGGAGTTACCGTCACCGTGACCGTGGGCATGGGGCCCGGCTTGAGCGAAGGCGTGGAAATGGGCTTGGGCTTTGCTGCCAACGTGGGCGTGGCCGTCGGCGTAGGGGTTGGGGTCGGCGTCGCGGTGGCCGTAGGCGTGGGCGTCGGCGTGTAACAGGCCGGACTTGTGCACTTCAGCCATAGGTGCACGTCCGACGTGTACGTATACCCCGTCTGATCCAACACTTCCAGGCGCAGGGTATAAGGCCCTTCCTTGAGCCCGGTCGTATCCCACGTGGCCAGTTCCCCCATCTCCACCGGATGTGGGATGAAATCCGTCACATGGCCAAAGGCCAAAGGATGGTGCGTTTCCCCGTACAGCACCCGATATCCCACCATGTACGGAGCCTGCGCACTCCCCACAACGGAGAGGGGGCCCCACGTCGTCTCGTTCTCCTTGGGCAGGAGGATGCGCACATCCGGCTCAAAGCACGTATCCGACACCTCCGTCGGTGGCTGGGGAATGTGGTGCTTTTCCGCCCAATCCCGGTAGGGTTCGGGGTAGACGAGGAACTCCTTCTCCTCCACCAAGTGGTCCGGGCACCCCTCCGGCGCCAACTTGCCGCTCACCTTGTCCAGTCGCACCCGTCGGTGGAGGTCGAATTCCGGGCCGAAGGGGCGCTGCGGCGGCGCGAACACCTCCTGCATGCGCTCGGGACACGCGTCCGAGGGTTGGGTGCCCGTATCCCGGCAGACCTCATACCGGACCAATCCGGGCGGGACGGGGAATTCCTTCGGGGGCACATCCCGCAGCGCATACGTCATCACATCATGCCAGATGGGGCCGGCCCCGGTGACGCCGGACACGTGTTGCATCGGGGAGTAATCCGCGTTTCCCACCCAGACTCCCACCGTCAGGTCGGGGGTGTATCCCATCGTCCAGTTGTCCACGAAGTAATTCGTGGTCCCTGTCTTGGCCGCGGCCGGCCGGTCCAGGCGCAGAGGGCTGTTCGGCCCAAACGCGGGCGTGCGCGCCCGGTTGTCGCTGAGAATGCTGGTGATTTGGTAGACAAAGCGGGGGTCCACCGCGTGGACGGGCGCGGGGACCGCCCGGGCCCGGCTTGCCCAACTCACCGCAGGGGGATGGGCCTCCGGGCGGCAAGCGTCGATTTCCGGGTCGTCCACAAAGACTTCCAAAAGCTCCCCCTTCATGTTGCGCACACAGAGGAAGGGGGTTGTGGGCACGTACGTCCCACCATTGGCCAACGTGGCATACGCGTTGGTCAGCTCCAAAAGTGTGACTTCCCCACCGCCCAGGGTGAGGGAGAGCCCGTAATCGTTGCGGTTCAGGGTTGTAATGCCCACGCGACGGGCCATGTCCTTCAGGCGTTCGATGCCGATGTGTTGGAGCGCGTACACGGCCGGGATGTTGTAGGAGTTGGCCAACGCCGTGCGGACGGTGACCAGTCCATGCTCCTTGCCATCGTAATTCTCCGGCACATAAGGCCCGTTCGGGTCGGGGAATTCGGTGCGGATGTCGGGCAGGAGCGTGGCCGGATTCCACCCGCCCGGGGGGAGCACCGGCGAGGGGAGTTCCTCCATTTCCTCAGGGGAAAGGGGTTTCATCTCAAAGGAGGCCAGATAGGTGAACGGTTTGATGGCCGAACCCGGCTGGCGGGGCGTGAGGGCCATGTTGATCTGCCCGTCGATGTCCGGGTTGTTGTAATCCACACTCCCCATCATGGCCAGGATTTCCCCCGTGTTGGGGCGGAGCACGACCACCGCGGCGTTGTTCACGTTGTGCCCTTTCAGGCGCTCCACGTGGGACCGAGCAATGCGCTCCACAGCCCGTTGCAGGTCCAGGTCCAACGTGGTGTAGACCTGTAACCCGCCGCCGTAGACCAGTTCCGGTCCGTAGCGTTTTTCCAGCTCCTGGCGCACGTAAAGGACGAAGTGAGGGGCTTCGAAGGAAACCCGCGGTTGGACCAGGTTCCACGGTTCCGCGAATGCCGCGTCTGCCTGGGCTTGGGTGAGGTAACCGTGCTTGACCATCAGGTTCAGGACAATGCGTTGGCGTTCGCGCGCGGCTTGGGGGTTGGTATACGGGTCGTAGAAGCTGGGCGCTTGGATGAGCCCGGCCAGCAGACTGGCCTGGCCCAGGGTCAGATCCTTGGCCGATTTGCCGAAGAATATGCGGGACGCGGCTTCGACCCCGTACGCGGACCGTCCGAAGTAGACCCGGTTCAAGTACATCTCCAGGATGGTGTCCTTGTCATAACGGCGGTTGACTTCCGTGGCCAGGAAGATCTCCTTGAGCTTGCGTTTGAAAGTGCGCTCGGGAGAGAGGAGAGTCAACTTCACCAGCTGTTGGACGATGGTGCTGCCGCCGCTGACGAACTCCTTTTCCTGCCAGGCCTGATACAGAGCCCGGGCAATGCCTACAGGATCTACCCCAGGGTGTTTGTAGAAGTTCGCGTCCTCCGTCGCGAGGACGGCTTCGATGAGGAAAGGGGAGATCTCCTCCAGGGGAACCAGCGTGTGCAAGCCTTCCTCCGGTCGGAAAGCTTCGTGAAGGAGGCGGCCATGTCGGTCGTAGATGCGGGTTGTCACATGGCCCGTGGCTCGGCGTTGCAACTGCCCCACGGGAGGGAGGGTGGATACCATGTACGCGTACGCGGCCAACCCACTCCCTGCCAGGAGGAGCAAAACAGACAGCCCAAGCAGGATCCCCGCAATGTAGAATCGGAACCACCGACGAATGCGTTTTCCCATCTTTCCCCTTACTTTTGAACGTTGGACAGAATGTGATGGCTTGGAAAAGTGGAAAAGGGTTATGTCTTTCCCCTTTCCACACCTCAGAATCCAACCGTTTTTGGTGGGGACCGGCCGGGCGAAGCCCCACCGTCTCCCTTCATTGTTACGCACAGGTTGGACGTCTTTCGGGGCCTTTGGGTTCCCCCACCCCTTTCGTACGGGACCGTTTGCCGTGGGGATTGGACTGATGGGTTGATGTTGTGTTTTGCCGGTTATGAGGTGGGGCGATCCCGGTTGCTCTCTTCCCAGGGAAATGGATTTGCGTGGGTGGCGACAGGACAAAATCCCCCGCCACCCACGCAGCCCTTCTTACACGAACAAATCCACCAGCTGGAACGCGTCCACGTCCACCAAGCCGTGATCGGTGAGTTTCAGGTGCGGGATCACTTCCAAAGCCATGAAACTCATGGCCATGAAGGGATCGTGCAGGGGACTTCCCAGCTCCTGGGCTGTGCGTCCCAGCCGGGCATATCCTTCGGCCACCTCCTCGATGGGCCGGTCCGACATGAGCCCGGCCACCGGGAGGGGCAACTGGGCCAAGACATGTTCTCCCACCGCGACGGCTAAACCGCCGCCCATCTCCCCCACCGCGCGCGCCGCGGTCCACATAGACGTATCGTCCGCTCCGATGATGACCAGGTTGTGGTGGTCGTGTGCCACGGTCCCCGCGATGGCCCCCCGGCGGAGTCCAAAACCGTGGATGAAGCCCAGGCCCACGCGCCCAGTGCCCCGGTGTCGGTCGATAACGGCCATCTTCAGCACGTCCCGACTCGGGTCCGCGACGACCTCGCGGTTCTGGATGGCCGCGTCCAGGATCAAATGTTCGGTGACGAGCTGGTCCGGGATGTGGCCAATGACGCGGATGCGTGAGCCCCGCGCGGGCACGCGGAAGTGGACCATGTCCCAGCGTACGTTCATGCTGGGCGGGGTCGGTTGGGGGTCCACTTGCATGGCCGTGGGGAGCACAGCGCCATCCCGGGCTACCAGTTGCCCCCCGGCGAAGACGAGGTGAGGGCTCGGCTGTTGCAAGTCCTGGAAGACGATGATGTCCGCTCGTTTGCCCGGGGCCAGTCCTCCTCTGTCGTGGAGACGGAAGTACTCGGCCGGGTTCAAGGTGGCCATGCGAAGGGCGAAAATGGGGTCCACACCTTCGCGGATGGCTTCGCGCACCATCATGTCAATGGTGCCCGCGGTCAGGAGGTCGCCCGGTTGTCGGTCGTCTGTGCAAAAGCAGATCCGTCGGTGGTTGATGGGGGTGACCAGGGGGAGAAGGTCGTGGAGGTTGCGGGCGTTGGTGGCTTCGCGGATGAAGATGTACATGCCCCGCCGGAGTTTCTCCTGCGCTTCCTCTACGGTGGTGGATTCGTGATCCGATCCGATGCCCGCGGCCACGTACGCGTTGAGCTCCCGACCGGTCAGCCCAGGGCAATGACCGTCGATCACGCGGCCCTGGAATGTGCGCAGTTTGGCCAACACATCCGGAGCGCCGTACACCGTCCCCGGGAAGTTCATCATCTCCGCGAGGCCCAGGACCCGAGGTTCATCCAACAGCGGGCGCAAGTCCTCTGCTTCCAAGGTGGCTCCGTTGGTCTCCATATGGGTGGCGGGCACACAGGATGGGGCCATGACGTACACGCTGAGGGGCAGCGTCGCGGATGTCCGCAGCATGTAGCGAACACCTTCAATGCCGTGGACGTTGGCGATCTCGTGCGGGTCGGTGATGACCGTGGTCACGCCCCGGGGGAGGACCGCTCGGGCGAATTCGGGGGGCGTGACAAGGGAACTTTCGATGTGGACGTGGGCGTCGATGAGCCCGGGCGCGACAAACGCGCCTTGCACATCTATCTCCTCCTCGCCTCTATATCCTATTCCCAAAGCTGCGATCTGGTCTTTGTAGATGACCACATCGGTGGTTTCGATTTCCCCAGTGTAGACATTGACCACGCGGCCGTTGCGTATGATGAGGGAAGCGGGTTCATCCCCGCGAGCGACGGCTAATAGCTGTTCCAACGACATCGTTCAGCCTCCTTGTGGGTTCTGGACAGTGTCAGAAATGTGAGGATATCCTCCCGAACTGCTTCTTGGCACGGGGCAAGAACGTGGACGTCCCGCGGAGGGGCTACCGAGGCCAGGCGCCGGCCGTCCCGGGCACGAACACGCCCCAGCCCGGGGTTCCCGTCAATTCACCGTCCTCCACCACGACGCGTCCGCGCACCATGGTCAGGTAGACCCGGCCATCCACTTCCATGCCCTCATAGGGGGTGTATCCCGAAACGCCGTGGAGGTCCCGCGCGTGGATACGTCGGGTGCCGCGAGGGTCGTAGAGGACGATGTCCGCGTCGCTGCCCGGCAGGAGGGTGCCCTTGCGCGGGTATAAGCCGAACAGTTGGGCCGGTCGGGTGCTCATCAAGCGCATGAGCTCATGCCAGTCCATGGACCCCCGCAGGACCGCGTATGTGGCCATCAGGGGCAACGCGGTCTCCAGGCCGGGGATGCCGCCGGGGGTGTTGGTGAAGTTCCCCGTCGCGGTCTTCTGGGCGATGGAGTAATCGCAGTGATCGGTGCCCAGCGCGTCCACTTTGCCCATTTCCAAGTTCTTCCACTGCTGCTGCACTATGGGGGCAGGGCGCAGCGGCGGTTGCATGATGACCCATTCGGGATGTGGACCTTCGTACGCGCTGTCGTCCAGGAGCAGGTATTGAGGACAGAGTTCCGCGTACGCGGTTTGTCCTTCCTGTTTGGCTTTGTGGATGGCTTCCACTGCCGCGTCGGTGGAGCAGTGGACGATGTAGACCGGGCATTGGGCCTCGTGGGCCAGGTAGAGGACCCGTCGTACGGCTTCTGCTTCCGCGAGGGGAGGACGGGCCTGTGCGTGGTACGTGAGGGATGTCTTGCCCTCGCGGACCAGTTTTTGTGTGTGGTAGGTGACGATTGCGTCGTTTTCCGCGTGGACCATGACGAGGACGCCGGTGCGTGCAGCCGCTCGGAAGACGCGCATGAGCGCGGCGTCGTCCTGGTAGTAGTTCGGGCGATAGGTGGTGTAGATTTTCGCGGCCGGTGTGCCCAAGGTGACGAGATCGCGCATCCACGCTTCCAGTTGGTCGTCCTCCTCCGGCAGGTCGGTGAGCATGACGTGGAGTCCGTAGTCCACCAGGGCTTTGTGGTCCACCTCGTCATGCCGGTTCTGCACGGCCTCTCGCACATCCTGGCCGGGGAACTGGGTGGCGAAATCGACCACGGTGGTGACCCCGCCGAACGCGGCCACTCGGGTGCCGATTTCCCAATCGTCGTCGGTCCGGTAAATCCCCGTGTCCAACTGGATGTGCACGTGGGGGTCCACCACGCCGGGCAGGACGAACATGCCTGTGGCGTCGATGACCCGGTCTACGCCTGTCCGGGGAAGCTCTCGGCCCAAGGCCACAATCCGCTGCCCGCGGACGAGGAGATCCAGGGGGTAAGTGCCGGTCTCGGTGACAACGAGTCCGTTGGTGATAAGTGTGGTCTTCTCCATGGTTCAACCCTCACAATGGGGATTCACGTGGCGCGTAGCAAGTAGGTCCTGCATTGTAACGCCCTCTGCTTGGGGAGGACAAATATGAGGAAGGTGTCAGACATCTGGCTAATGGACGGTAATGTGGGACTTCTAAATTGCCCCCCGGCAGGGATGCACTATAATGGGCGCACGCGGAGAAAGGGAATGAGTGACGATTGACGATTAATGAGTAACGATTAAGGGGGGTCGGCGGGAGGATGAGGTTGGCTGGGATGGGTGAGGTCTAACGCATAACGAGTAACGAGTAAAGGGGCGGGAGGGCCCATCTTGGCTCGTTTGTGGCGATGCTCGGCCGGTCATGTTTCTAGCCCGGGGGTTCAGCCCCGGGCGATCGCACATGACCGCACATCGCCGTTCACGAGCGGTAGGGGCGCATGGCCGTGCGCCCTCCTTAATCGTTAATCGTCAATCGTTACTCATTACTCCACGCCCCGTCCGCCGCCGAGGTACGACCGAGTTCCGTCAACCAGGTCCCAAAGCCCAGGAGGTGAAGGAATGCCAGAAACTCCCGGCCGCGAGGCAACGGATTGGCCTCGCATTTCGGCCCATTTGCCCGGCATCCACGGGCGTTTACGGGGATCCCCCGAGGATTTCGTGGTGGAAGAAATCCCCGCGTACGAGCCCGCGGATGAGGGCGAGCATACCATCATCTGGCTGACGAAACGGGGCGAGACGACCACAGACGTGCGCCGCGCCTTGGCCCAACTCTTCCACCTCCGGGAGGCGGACGTGGGATTCGCGGGGATGAAGGACAAACACGCGGTGACCACCCAGGGTTTCTCCCTGCCCCGGGTGGCCCCGGACGAGGCTGTGCAGCGTATCCGGGACGCGTTGCCCCACCTCACCGTGCACTGGGCCCGGCGTCATCGGAACAAGTTGAAGCCGGGGCACTTGCGGGGCAATCGGTTCCGCATCACCGTACGCGACGTCCCATCCAACGCGCTGGAACGGGCCCAGGCGATTGCGGCCTACCTGCGGCGCGTGGGCGTCCCCAACTACTACGGAGAACAGCGGTTCGGCCGGACCGGGGATAACGCGGCTCAGGGCCGGGCCATCCTTCAAGGCAAACGCGTGCGAGACAAGTGGTTACGCCGCTTCCTCCTCTCCGCGTATCAGGCCGACCTCTTCAACCGCTACCTGGCCCGTCGGGTTCAGACCGGATTGTTCACCCGCCTCCTGTTGGGCGACATCGCCAAAAAGGCGGACACCGGCGGGCTGTTCGTGGTCACCGAGCCCGCGGAGGAACAGCCCCGGTATGAGCGGGGGGACATCCACTTCACAGGACCCATGTACGGGTACAAACTCTGGTTCGCGGAGGGGGAAGCCGGGGCGCTGGAACGGGCCATCCTGGAGGAGGAGAACGTGCGCCCGGAGGATTTCCGTCGGGTTCGGGTGAAGGGGACCCGGCGTCTGGGTCGTCTGTGGGTGCCGGACTTGCAAGTCGAGGCGCCGGAAGCCGGCCTGTTGGTCTTCACTTTCACATTGCCCAAGGGCGCGTTCGCCACCACTGTACTTCGCGAGTTCATCCGGGAGGAACGCGATGAATCGGAAGAATGAGAGTGTGCGGGAACACGTCCCTCTCTACCTCTCCCGGGAGGTCCTGTTCCCGGGAATGCTCTTGCCGGTTCACGTGGATAGTTCCTCAGCTTTGGCCTTGTTTCAGCGGGTGTTGGATACCCGGGAGGAGCTCGGGGTTGTCCCCGTGGAGCGGGGGAACGTGCTTTCCCCGCCTGATGTGGGTGCGGTGGGGACGTTTGCTCGGGTTGTGCGCATGGAACGCCTGCCCGATGGGTCGGTACACGTGCATCTCCGGGGAACTCGGCGTTTTCGGGTGCGGGAAATGCGATGGGAACAGGCTTACCCCGAAGCCACTGTGGAGCCGGTGGATGATGCCCCGCGCAATGTGTTGCGCAGTGAAGCCCTGGCAGCCCGGGTGCGAGAGCTGTGGGAGATGTACACCCAGACCATGCAGCGGGTTATGGGCACGGAGATGCGCGAAGTCCGGGTTCCGGATGACCCACGGCATCTGGCTTACTTTGTTGCCTCCGGGTTACAGACGGATTTTCGGGCCCTCCGGGCGCTCCTCCAGTTGGCGAGTGTGGAGGATATGTTGGCGAGGGAGGTTGCCCTGTTGGCCAAGGAGTTGTGGTTGTTGGATTTCATCGACCGGACGCAGGAACGGGAGATGGAACATCGCTTGGGCCCTTCGGGCTTTCTCTCCCGGAACTAGGAGCGTCCGGGGCTGAACCCCCGGGCTAAAAGTGGGAAGCCCCCTGCGGGGGCTCTGCATAGAGGAACGTGAGGGACCGGGAATCGCCACACACGGCCTACGATAGGCACCCGCCCCCCTCTTAATCGTCAATCGTCAATCGTTACTCGTTACTTGTTCGTCATTTCCAGAGCAATGCCCATGGAATCGACTCAAGCATCTGCCCACAATTCCCGATCGTTGGTGCGATCCGCGGCACTCCTGTCCTTGGGGAATATCACCAGCCGCGTTCTGGGATTGGTGCGGGAACAAGTCATCACCTATTTCTTCGGGGCCACGGTCTTCGTCAGCTCCTTCCGACTTTCGGACCGGTTGTTGAAGTTGTTGTACGATTTCATCGTGGGGGGAATGCTCAGCGGCGCGTTGGTTCCCGTGTTCAGTGAGTACGCGGCCACCCGCCGGGATGAGCTCTGGCGTTTGGCTTCCATTCTGCTTACCCTCATCACCTTCGTGGTCGCGCTCATTGTCCTCCTCATCGAAGTGTTCGCCCACCCGTTGGCCCGTCTTTTGGCCGGGGGCCAGACGCCGGCCGAGCAGATGGTGACAGCCCAGTTTTTCCGCTGGATGGCCCCTGCGATTCTCTTCATGTCCATCAGCAGCATCCTCCTGGCCCTCCTCTACGCGTTGAAGCGATTTCGCTTCGCGGCGTTGGCCACTGCGGTCTACAACCTGGGCATCGTCCTCGGCGTCCCCCTCCTGGCGCACCGGTTCGACGCCTTGAGCTTGGCCTTGGGCGTCCTCCTGGGGGCCATCTTCCAGCTCCTCATCCTCCTGCCCGACCTGCGGGATGTGCGGTGGCGTGTTTCCTTTTACTGGCGGCACCCTGGAGTGCGCCGGATCGTTCGGCTATACGTGCCCATCGCCTTCTCCCTGGTCGTCGGCATGTTTCAGGGCCTCTTCGACGGCCGTTTGGCCACGTTTACCGGCCCCTCCAGCTTGGCCTACATGGCCAACGCCACCGCGCTCGTCCAATTTCCCCTCGGCCTGGTGGCCATGGCCCTCTCCTACGCATCCTTGCCCACCCTTTCCCAACTGGCCGCCACCGGCGACCGGTCGGGATACCGGAGCACTTTGGGCCATGTCCTTCGGATGGTGCTTTTCCTTTCCCTGCCCGCGGCCGTAGGACTTTTCATCCTGGCCCAACCGGTGGTCCGTCTTCTCTACGAACACGGCCGCTTCACCCCAACGGACACCTTCCACACGGCCCGTGCCTTACAGGTTTATGCCATAGGACTCATCTTCGCCGCGTTGGACTGGCCCCTGAACTACGCGTCCTACGCGCGCAAGAACACCCTCACCCCCACCCTCGTGGGCATCGGCTCGGTGGGCGTGTACCTCATCGTCGCCCTCACCCTCATGGGCCCGTTGGGCATGCTCGGCCTCGTGTGGGGGGACACGTGTAAGCACATGAGCCACGCGTTTGTCATGCTCCTCCTCACTGGCCGTCACATCCGTCAGGTGCGGCTGCGGGACGTGCTGGACCCGGTCATCAAAATCGGCCTGGCCACCCTGGTTATGGGGTTCGCGGTCCACGCTGCTTGGACCCACCTGAGCCTTTGGGCATCCCACCAATCATGGGGTGGCTTCTTCCTTGCCCTTTTGACCACCGTGGCCATAGGGATGGTGGTATACATCCTCGCGGCATTTCTGCTACAATTAGACGAACTGCGTCTTCTGTTCCGGTCCATGTTCAGGCGAGGGAGCGTGACGAGTGACGAGTAGCGATGGACGATGAAGGGAGATGGAAGTTGGCCTGGACTTGAAGCGTGCGGTTGCCCGGATATTATCGAGCTCTGTTCGCCGATTACTGTCCAACACCCTGATATCCACACAGAAAGGAGGTAGCATTATGATGAACTCGGTCATCGACTCCCTGTGGCGTGGATTGCAAGACCCCACTTTCTGGAAAGCCCTCCTCCTCGCGATCGCCCTTCTGGGGGGCCGACGTTACCTGCCCAAAGACACACATGTCGGACGCATTCTGCGCCGCGCGTTGAGCGTGACCGGCGCGATCGCTCTCCTCTACGCGGTCATTTCCTTTGGTCTTGCCGCGTTCAACGTCTCGGCCCAGGGCATCATAGACCTGGGCACCCGGATCCTCCTGGTCGTCCTCCTGGGATACTTCGCCTGGGAGGGGATTGAACTCTTCCTGGCCTACTTGGCCATGCGCATTCCGGCCACCGATGAACTGACCGAGCGGCGGCTGCGAACCATCACAGAGGTGGGACGGTGGATCGGCCGGGGTGTGGTCATCTTCGTCGTCGGCACCATGTTATTGAGCATCTTCAAGATCGAAATCACCCCCCTCATTGCCAGTGCCGGCGTTGTCGGCCTGGCCCTGGGCCTGGGCAGCCAGAAGCTGATCCAAGACATCATCGCGGGCGTCTTCATCCTCCTGGAAGACCAATTTCACGTCGGGGACGGCGTGGAGGTGGCCGGCATCACCGGCGTGGTGGAGGACATGACCTTGCGGGTGACCAAGGTTCGGGACCTGCACGGCTATTTGCACATCATCCCCAACAGCGAGATCACCGTCGTCACCAACCGCAGTCGGGGGTGGACGCGAGCCATCGCGGAGGTGGGCGTGGCCTACGACAGCGACCTGGACAAAGTGAAGAAGGTCCTCACAGAGCTGGGGCAGACCCTCTACGAGGAAAACCCGGACAACCTCTTCCTGGAGCCCCCCTTCCCCTTGGGGCCCGAAGCCCTGGCCGACTCCTCCATCAACTTCCGCCTGGTGGCTCGGGTCCAGCCCGACCGGCAGTGGGACGCGGAACGCCTGATGCGACAGCGCATCAAGGAGGCTTTCGACCGGGCCGGCATCGAGATCCCCTTCCCCCAGCTGGATGTGCACATGCGTGGGTGAGACACAGTAAATGGGGCTGCCGTGAGATTGCGTTGTCGGGACGCCTTGTGCTATCATAGGGGCGTGTACAACCGTCATCCCCCGGTCGGGTTCGACCGCTCCACTCCCCAGAACCCGACAGAAGTGCACACGTCAACACACGGGCGAAAGGAGGTGGGAGAAGACCCAACAGCTGTGCTTCGCAGGGGACTCGGCAAGAGCCCTCACCAGTGCTGTCCAAACCTTCAGACAAGACCTGGGGATTTCCGCGGGGAGCGGTTTCGGCGCTAATGCCCATCGGTCGGTTCCCTCCCTCCGGACACCGTGACGGTGCTCCGACGTGACGGCCCGGAGCGAGCCCGGCCGATGACCGAAGAGTTCTGTCCTCGTGGGGATCCGACCACTTTGTACGGAGCGAAAGGATAAGCCATGGCCAGTGTAACATTCGAACATGTCACCAAACGCTTCGGTGAGGTCGTTGCCGTCAACGACCTATCCTTGCACATTGAGGACAAGGAATTCCTCGTCTTCGTCGGCCCTTCGGGCTGTGGGAAAACCACAACCTTGCGCTTGCTCGCCGGTCTGGAGGAGTTGACGGACGGTCACATCTACATCGGCGATCGCCTGGTGGACGATGTGCCGCCTAAGGACCGGGACATCGCGATGGTCTTCCAGTCCTACGCGCTGTACCCGCACATGAGCGTGTACGACAACATGGCCTTTGGGCTCAAGCTGCGCAAAGTGCCCAAGGATGAGATCGAACGCCGCGTGCGGGAAGCAGCCCGCATCTTGGGCATTGAACAACTCCTGGACCGCAAACCCAAACAACTCTCCGGTGGACAGCGACAGCGTGTCGCGGTGGGACGCGCGATCGTGCGCAATCCCAAAGTCTTCCTCTTCGACGAGCCCCTCTCCAACCTGGACGCGAAACTGCGCGTCCAAACCCGCGCCGAGTTGAGCAAGTTGCACCATCGGCTGGGCACCACCTTCGTCTACGTGACCCACGACCAGGTGGAGGCCATGACCATGGCCACCCGCATCGCGGTCATGCGCGATGGCATCCTCCAGCAAGTGGACACGCCTCAGACCCTCTACGAACGTCCGGGGAATGTGTTCGTCGCGGGCTTCATCGGCAGTCCGAGCATGAACTTCTTCGACGCCACCCTGGTGGAGGCCGATGGGAAACTCTTCGTGGATGGCGGGTCCTTCCGCCTGGAGGTCCCTCCCCATCTGACGGAACAGTACCGCAAGTACAAGGGCCGCGAGGTCATCTTCGGCATCCGACCCGAGGACATCCACGCCAAGCCCTACGTGCCGCCCGAGATCTTCCCCGCGGAGATGCGGGCGCAGGTGGATGTGACCGAGCTCATGGGGAGCGAGATCTTCCTCTACTGCTTGACCCCGGACGGCCGGGCGTTTGTCGCTCGGGTGGACCCCCGCACGAAGGCCCGGCGCGGGGACACGGTGGACTTGGTGGTCAACATGGACCACATGCACTTGTTCGATCCCAAGACGGAGAAACGGTTGGAGTAACCCGGGGCGACGCGTCACAGGGGTTTTTGAAACAGGAGGGGGCGGAAGATTCCGCCCCCTTTATCGTTCCTCGCCTATGAGTTCCTCGATGCTCTGGCTGCCCATGAGGTCGGAGAGGGTAGCCTTGAGAAGGCGTACGTCGTCCAGCGCAGCACGGATGTGATATTCCGTCGCGCCGTTGCGCAAGGCTTCTTCGTAAAGGGCATGGGCCCGCTCCACGTCGCCCAGGGCCAGGTGGTAGAGGGCCAAGTTGAGGGTGTTGGCCCAATCGTGCGGGGCGTCTTGATAGCGCGCTTCGGCCAGCTGGACGGCCTTTTCCAGGTCACGTCGAGCTTTGGCCCATTTCCGCCGGCTGTAGCTGAGGTAGATGAGGGCCCGGTTGTAGTAGTACCAATCTTCCTCCGGCTGGAGACGAATGGCTTGGGTGATGTCGTCCAGGGCTTGCTGGAAACGGCGGAGCCGCCTGTACGCCTCGGCCCGGTGGGCTAAGGCCCACGCGTTCTTGGGATCCCGTTCCACCACCCGGGTGAGGTCTTCCAGGGCTTTTTTGGGTTCTCCCAAGTGCAGCCACGTGATCCCCCGACTGGTCAGGGCCCACAGGTCGTCGGGGTCCAACTCCAGGGCCCGGTTCAGGTCGGCCAGGGCCTTCTCGTACTCTCCCATGGTGCGGTACAGTTCCCCGCGAGAAGCTAAAGCCCACGCGTTGTTGGGTTCCAGCTCGATGGCTTGATTCAGGTCCGCAAGGGCCGCGGTGTAATACCCCAACAGCCGGTATGCCTCCCCCCTCCGCGCGAGGGTCCACGGGTCGTGGGGACGTGCGCGGAGGGCCAGGTTGAAGTCCGCGATCGCGTCCTGATACCGGCCCATGTGCAAGTACACATCCCCGCGTTGGGCGTGAATGTGAGGGTCGTGGGGCAGGAGTTCCAAGGCCCGGTTCAGCTCGGCCAGCGCGTCCTCCGTGCGTCCCATCATGCGCAGGATCTCCCCCCGCAGGGCCAGGGCCCGCGCGTGTTCCGGCTGATGCCGGAGAAGCCGGTTCAGGTATTGAAGGGCCCGCTTCAGGTGTCCCATGTGCATGGCCGCGACCGCGCGGGAGTAGAGGGCCTGCACATTGGTCCGATCGCGCTTCAGGACCGCGTCGAAATCTGCCGCGGCCTTGCGGTATTTGCCCAGGTGCAGGTAGACATCCCCCCTCCGGAGCAGGGGACGGATGTCCCGGGGCGCCATTTTCACCGCGTGGGTCAGGTCGTCCAGAGCTTTGTCGTACTGGCCCAGCCCCGCGTGGGCCATGCCCCGGTACATGTACACCAGGGGACGCCATCGTTTGGCCAGTTTGGGGGACTTCAACGCGCGGGTGAAGGCTTCAACCGCGGCCGCGTGACGCGCTTCCCCCTCCCCGGTGAGCGCGGTGAGGAGGAGTTTCCCCCATACTCGGACATCCCGCACATCCGCGTCCTGCCCTGCTTGGAGGATGGTTTCGGCCCAGCGGGTGGCCAGGGCGCTGTGGGTGTTGAGCGCGGCCATGAACTCGTTCACCGCGCGGGAGATGGCAGCCCGGGGGTTTTCTGCCAGGCGGTGGTAGAGGGCTTCCAGCGCGTACGTCTGCCACGCGGGGTTGTGCAACCGTTCTTCCTCGCGCAGTCCCAGCTCGTCGGCCCGGTTCTCGTAGTACTCAGCCAGAGCCCCATGCAGGGTGCGCCATTCCTCCGGGGATTGACGTCGCTTGTGGCGCAGCATTTGAGCGCGCACCAGGTCGTGGTAAGTCCAGCCCACAGGGGATTCCTGCACAAAGGGGAGCTGGGTCAACCAGGTGAAAAGGGCTTCGTCCGCGTCGGGCACGAGAACGCGGAACACATCCCTGTTCAGGCGTCGCGGCAAGGCCGCGTTCACCGCGATGGTCCGTTGGGCCGGGTCCCCGATCCACTTGAGGAAGTGTTCGATGGCCGTGTCGCTGGGGTCGTCGATTTCGGTCAGATCCTGAGGGCGCTCGGCCACGAGCATGGCCACCAGGAGGGGCAGGTTGCCGGTGAGCCGGGAAATGGCTTCCACCAGTCCCTCATCCTCAATGCCGTGATGCTGCAAGTACGCCTTTAGCTCCTCGTCCGTGAAAGGTTCCAGGGGAAGTCGGGCCACCAGTTGTTCGAGCCCCGACCAGCGGCTCTTGTCCAGGGCTTCTCGGCCTGCAATGACGTACAGGATGTTCGCGGGGACTTCGCCGTAGCGCCCTTCCAGGAGATCTCGCAACCAGGGGTCCAGATAGGTGCCGGTGTGCTCGTACGCGTCGAAGAAAAAGACGAGGGGCTTGTCCTTGATGGCTTTGCGCAGGTCTTTGAGGAAGAGGGGGGTAAGGACTTCCACCGGTTCCAGGACCAGGCGCACTTTGTCCTGGGTGGTCAGTTTGCGTGTGATGTACGCGGTCCACTCCCCCACCTGTTCGGCGATTGCGTCCTCGTCCAGGAGTTCCACCAGCAGGCCGCCCACGGGGACTTGTTTGGCCAACCGCATGCCGGCCCGGGCCAGGACTTGTCCCAGGAAGACGGGAAGACCGGCCGGGGCTTCTGGGTCCTCTTCCAACTCCTTTCGCTGTTGGCGGTACAGGCGGTACCGTTCGCGGAAGGATTTGAGGGGACGGCCTTGGGCCGCGAGTTGGTCGGCCAGGGCGGCCATAACCGAGGGGATATCCCCTTCGGATTCGTCGGTCCACGCGGTGAGGACACCTTCCTCCGCGGCCAGACGTTGCATGCGCTGGAGGAGCCATGTTTTGCCCACGCCGGCAGGACCGTACACGTTGAGCACAAAACGGCGACGGGGGTCATCGACCGGCAAACGCAAGTGTTCCAGGAACCGCTGGATGTGCGTCTCGCGGCCGACAAAGTCCTCATCCTGGCGCCGAGCGAGAATGTCTTGGAGACTCAGAGGCGGCTGTGACGGCATCGGTGTCATCCTCGGGAACAGAGTTGGATATTTGGAACAACTTCTCTTTCGCGTCAGATGCTTTTTCGGCACGGGGTGAGAGCCTTGGGTCCCACCACGGTGCGCAACGAGTAAGAGAGGACCGGTTAAAGGACAAGGGTGTTCTGGACAGGCTCGGTAGCTGGTCACCAACCAGGGCCGATTGTCCAAAGTCCAATCCTTGTTCTACGCTGAATTATACTGGAAGTAGAGGATTGGACAAAGTGTTGGGCCTGATTGATGCCGGGTTTTGACCGTCAGGGCCCCTCAGTACACCCCCAGTTCGCGGAGGCGTTCATCGCTGATGCCGAAGTGATGGGCCAGTTCGTGGATCAACGTGTGTCGGACGCGGCGTCGCAGTTCCTCCCGGCTGCGGGAGATTTGTTCGAGGGGACCCTGGAACAACGTGATCTTGTCCGGCGGCACTAGACCGTATCCGTGGCCTCGCCGGGTGAGGGGTACGCCCTCGTACAACCCCAACAGGAGATGTCCGGGAGGGAGATGGGCCCGGGCCATTTGGTCCGCACGAGGCCACCATTGCACGACCACGTCCACGTTGTCCAGATGCCGGGCGATGTCCTCGGGCAAGGAGTCCAGCGCCTCGGCCACCAGGGCGGCAAATTCTTCCTCTGTCAGGTGCATCCATTCCCCCTGTTCGACGGACAAAACAAGCTTGGCATAGTATCCCGGCCGCGAATGGGCTCGCGCCCCGGCGGGATATTCACGTCCTCATCCCGTGCCGGGCAGCTTTCACTCCCGCACCCGGCCCCGACGGTCCACATAATATCGCTTCACCCGCGCGGGGTCGAGTTCGAAGACAAAGGGCGTGGGCGAACGCCGCACGCCATCATGACGGTCCAGGACGGTGGTGAGGTAGAGTTTGTCCCGGGCGCGGGTCATGCCCACATAAAGGACTCGTCGCTCCTCGTTCCGCGCCTCCTCGTCATCCCGGGTCGTCCAGAGGGGCAAATGCCCCTCCTCAAGCCCCACAATGACCACGATGGCGAATTCCGTCCCCTTCGCGTTGTGCAAGGTCATCAGAGTGACCGCGTCCGCCTCGGGATCGTACACGTCCAGTGTGGTGCGCAGCGCCTGATAGTCCAAAAACCCCGCCAGGGTGGGTTCCCCACCTGCTTGCAGGTAACGCTGGACCAGCTCCAGGAAGCGGGCCTGCCATTCGGACCACTGCTCATCCTCCGCGGTGCGCGGCACTTCCAGGTCTCGCAGGTAGGCGATGGCCTCCAGAGCGGTCCATTGCCCCTCTTCTCCCAGGGAGGAGACCAACGCGTCCAACAAAGGCTGTTGGGGGAACCGCTGTAAGATCCGGCGGGCGCCGTGGATCAGGGCTTGATGGACCCGTGTCCGCGGTGATCCGCGCGTGAGGAGTCCCACCGCGACGAGGGGTAAGAGGTGGGCCAGGCCCCGGCGTCCGCGCTGTCGCGCGTTCTCCTCCAGCAGCGCGTGGTAGAGCCAGGCTGTCAGGGTCACATCATCCTGTGCGCGGTGTTGTTGCTCCTCCGCATGGCCCAACGCGTGGAGCACGTGTTCTAACGTGTGGCGTCGCAGGTCCGGCAAGAGTCGCCGGGCCATCTCCAGCGTGTCCACTGTGGGGTTGGTCAATGCTTTGTCCTGGTACGTGCCCAGGGCCCGGTCCAGGAAGCGGTTGTCAAAGGCACGGATGTTGTGCCCCACCAACACATCCTCCCCGAAATAGTCCATCACCCGGGGAAGGACTTCCTCCAATGTCGGCGCGTCCCGCACGTGTTCCCAGGTGATGCCGTGGACGCGCGTCGCGGCTTGGGGGATGAACTGACGCCGGGTGGGCCGGACGAGGGTGTAAAAGGGCGGGGGGATGGGGTCGCCGCGGCGATATCTCTGGGCCGCGATCTCCACGATCTCATCCCGCCGGGGATGGGTGCCGGTGGTCTCCAGGTCGTACACCACATACGGCAGCTCCTCCTTCGCCTCCAGGGCCGCGAGGAGGGGTCCGAGGAAGAGCCACGCGCTGAGGGCCCGACTGTCCTGCCAGGGCCACACCCGTTCTTCCCCCGTCCGCGTGTGCACTACCAGGCCATCCCGCCGGATTTCCAAGCCCCACGGGGCCTCGGACGTCACTTCCAGGCCGAGTATGTGGGTGAACACGTGATGTAGGATGTGGTACGCGGCCCACGCGTCCACATCCTCCGCCAAATCGGGGGCTACTTCCAGTGTCAGGGGCAGGCGTTGTTTCACCGGCTCCAGCAGTTCGGGCAGGAAGGAAGGCGTGCCCTGTTCCCCTTGCAAGGCCCGGATATGCTCCTCTTCCTCCCGGGTAAAGGGGGACGTGCGCCGCGCCAGGAGGTCGAAGAGTTCCCTCACTGTGTCCTCGAGGGGCGCGGTGCGGGCCCGTTCGCGCAGGGTTTCCACGTCCTCCCGAAAACGCTGCAATTGCCACCGGGTCAGAGGTCCCAGCTCGGGGAATTCTTCCGGGTGCAGGAAGATGTAGCCCAACGTGACGTCCCGCTCCCGGGCCAGGCGTTGGGCCAATGCCTGGGTGGGTTCGTCCACCAGCGCGGTGGGGAAGTTGAGGGCCTGGATGTAGTCATACTCGTCCAGGGCGTGGAGGAGCGCGAGGTAGCGGACGATGTCCGTGAACACATCGTGCTGGAGGGGATCTCTGGGTTGGACCCGCTGGACCGGGATGCCCTTGCGGAGGAGGGCTTGTTCCACCCCGTCGGCCAGGGTGTGAACCCGGTAGAGGACGGCGATATCCCGGTAGGTGTATCCCCACTCCTGCGTGGCCTTTTCCACCAGGCGGGTCAACCAAGCCTGTTCCTGTTCCAGGGTTTGGAAGATGAGGTGGAGGATGGGATCCCCTTCCCCGCGCACTGTGCGCAGGAACGTCTGCTCCTCCCGCAAGCGCCGCCGCGCGACGAATTTCTGGGCGGTGTAGAGGATGTGGGCGGTGCTCCGGTAGGACATGTTCAGCTGGACGATGTGGGGTTGATAGTGGCGCCGAAACCGGTCCACCAAACGGGGGTCCGCGCCGCGCCAGCCGTAGATGGATTGGTCCTCGTCGGCCACGGCCGTGACTTCGGAGCCGGGAGGCGCGAGGAGGGTGAGGAAGGTGAACTGGGCCGGGTTGATGTCCTGGTACTCGTCCACCAGGACGTGGGTGAGCGCGCTTTGCACGTGTTCACGCACGTCCGCACGGGCCCGCAGGAGGTGGACAACCCGCTCGATGAGGTCGTCGAAGTCCAGCAGGTGGTGGGCGCTGAGGAGTTCTTGATAACGCCGGGCCACGTCAAGCCAGATCGGGGGGATGGGCTCCCCTTCGAGGGGCTGAGTGGGGTCGAGCAGGCGGGCCTTGCGCCGGCTGATGAAGTCCGCGACGTCGTGGGGCGGGTGCATTTCCGGACTGAGGTCCAGCGCGCGGAGCGCGTCCAGGAGGAGATGCCGTTGTTTTTCCTCGTCCGCGACCGCGAAGTCCCCTGGGAGACCGATGGTCGTGCCAAAGCGCCGGAGGAGCCGCAAGGCCGCGGCGTGGAAGGTGTAAATCCACATCGCGTCGGCCCGCTCCCCCAGGAGCCGCTGGAGTCGCCCTCGCATTTCCTCGGCAGCCCGATTGGTGAAGGTGATGGCCAGGATGTGTTCGGGGGCTACCTGGTGTTCCAGGACGAAGTGGGCTGCCCGCCGAACGATGATGCGGGTCTTCCCGCTGCCGGGCCCGGCAATGACCAGAAGAGGGCCTCCCGTGTAGGTGACCGCTTTTTTCTGTTGGGGGTTGAGATCGCTCAAAATGTCCATAGATGTGGGATTTGCCCTTTCCCTGCCCGTATGCTAGAATCCGCCCAAAGGTACGGAAGAATTATTCCTTCGGATGGCCCAAATGTCAACCGGTATTGTTACCTATTCCATTCTGCGCGTGAGGTTCAGGCAGGGCGAGAGATAGCCCTGTTCGTCGCGCGCGTTCTATCTCTCGTCCTAAGAGCCACGTGGGTACACGGCCACGTGGCTTTTTTGTTAGAAGGAGTAAGAGCGTAGTCGTTCCCTCATACTTTCTGGCACGGGGCGAGGACGCGGGCATCCCGCCCAGGTGCGGACCCGTCCGCCGCCGAGGTGCTACCGAGTTTCGTCACTCAATGAAGTCCAGTCATCTTAACAAAAGGAGTGATATCATGGCAGAACAGAAGGTCAAAAAGGTCGTCCTCGCGTATTCAGGGGGACTGGATACGTCGGTCATCGTCCCCTGGCTGAAGGAGAACTACGGCTGCGAAGTCATTTGCTTCACCGCGAACCTGGGACAAGAGGAGGAGCTGGATGGGCTGGAGGAGAAGGCCCTGGCCTCCGGCGCCAGCAAGATCTACATCGAGGACTTGCGCCTGGAATTCCTGCGGGATTACGTGATTCCCACTATGCAGGCAGGCGCCATCTACGAGCGCAAATACCTCCTCGGGACGTCCATGGCCCGTCCCCTGATCGCCAAACGTCAGGTGGAGATCGCGGCGCTGGAGGGCGCGGACGCGGTGGCCCACGGCGCCACAGGCAAGGGGAACGACCAAGTGCGTTTTGAGCTGACGTACATGGCCCTCAACCCCAAACTCAAGATCATCGCCCCCTGGCGGGAATGGCACATCCGCAGTCGGGAGGATGCCCTGGAATACGCGGCCCAACACAACATCCCCGTCACCCACACCCGGAAATCCATTTACAGCCGCGACGCCAACCTCTGGCACTTGAGCCATGAGGGCGGGCCGCTGGAGGACCCCTGGCTGGAACCGGAGGAGAGCATGTACCAGCGCACGGTCAATCCCCTGGAGGCCCCGGATGAGCCCGAATATGTGACCATCGATTTCGAGGCGGGCGTCCCTGTGCGGGTCAACGGTGTGGCCATGGGTTTGGTAGAGCTGGTGGAGCGGTTGAACACGCTGGGAGCGAAACACGGCATCGGCCGGGTCGATTTGGTGGAAAATCGCTTGGTGGGGATTAAGTCCCACGGGGTGTACGAGACACCCGGGGGCACTATTCTCTACACCGCACATCAGGGGCTGGAGGAGCTGACCCTGGACCGGGATACGCTTCACTACAAGCAACAGATTGCGCTGCGCTACGCGGATCTGGTGTACGACGGCAAGTGGTTCACGCCCCTGCGCGAAGCCCTGGACGCGTTCGTGCGCGAGACGCAAAAGACGGTCACGGGCACGGTTCGCCTCAAACTGTACAAGGGGAACGTGTGGGTTGTCGGGCGCAAGTCCCCGTACTCCCTCTACCGGGAAGACTACGCGACTTTTGGCGAGGATGACGTGTATAACCAGAAGGACGCGGAGGGATTCATCAAACTCTTCGGCCTTCCCCTCAAAGTCCGGGCGTTGATCCACCTGGAAGGGGGTGGCGTCAGCCCTTACGCGGCGCCGGATTACACGAAGTTCAAGCGGGATTAGGACAGGCATCGCCAAGAAACTTGTCTCAGGACAGGTTCGAGGGGAGAGCGCTCGTCTGGGATGTAGTTTTGTGGATATTCCCCCAAAGTGAACTGCTCCGTGTGGGGCGGACGGAGCTCGTCCGTCCCACACGGAGCTCTTGCCAACACCATCCTGAGGGAGGGGAAAATGGAAGAGTTTCGGATACCCGGATTCAAGGCGGCCGGGGGAGCCGTCGGCATCAAAAAGGATGGCAAGGATGATCTGGCTTTGGTGGTGAGTGAGACCCGGTGTACGGCCGCGGCGGTGTTCACTCAAAACGCGTTCGCCGCCGCGCCGGTCCTGTACGACCGCGCGTTGATGGACCGGGCCGCGACGCACATCCAGGCCGTCATCATCAACGCGGGCAACGCGAACGCGTGTACGGGTACGCCCGGACTCCGCCGCGCGGAGGCAATGGCCCGTCTCACAGAACAAACCCTCGGCCTCCCCCCTGACCACGCGTTTGTCATGTCCACCGGTGTCATTGGCGTGCCCCTGCCGGTGGAACGGATCGAGCAGGGGTTGCCCCAAGTGGCGGCTCGCCTGCGAGAGGACGGGTGGTTGGAGGCCGCGCGGGCGATCATGACTACGGATACTTTCCCCAAACTGGCCCATGTGGCCCTGAGCGGAGACTTGGCCCCCGCGGTGGTGGGGGGCATGGCCAAGGGCGCGGGTATGATTCACCCCAACATGGCCACGATGTTGGCCGTTCTGGCCACGGATTTGCCGGTAAGCGCGGAGGTGCTGCACACGGTGTTGAAGCGGGCTGTGGACGCGTCCTTCAACCGCATCAGCGTGGACGGGGACACCAGCACCAATGACACTGTGCTCCTGTTGGCCAACGGCCGGGCATCCGTCCCTCCCCTGGAACGCCTGGACGATCCCCGATTGCCCCAGTTCCAGGAAGCGGTCACGCGAGTTGCGCGCTCCCTGGCGCACATGATTGTGCGGGATGGGGAGGGCGCCACGAAGTTCGTGACCATTCGGGTGCGGGGCGCGGTGGATGACGCGGATGCCCTTCGCGCCGCGCGTGCTGTAGCCAACTCCCCCCTGTGCAAGACCGCGTTCTTCGGCGGGGATCCCAACTGGGGCCGGGTGTTGGCCGCGGTGGGATATTCCGGTGCCCGCGTGGACCCCAACCGGACGTCCCTTTGGTTCGCGGGGGGAACGGATGGAAAACGAGGGCCCGCGTTGCAGGTCGTTCAGGGTGGGGTTCCCACGGACTACGAGGAATCAGAAGCGGCCCACATTTTCGCCCAGCCGGAGATCGACGTGCTCATCGATTTGGGCCTGGGCCCGGGCGAAGCAGAGATGTGGACGTGTGACTTGGGCTACGAGTACGTGCGCATCAACGCGGAATACCGGACGTGAGGAGGGGGGGAGTAACGATTGACGATTAATGAGTAACGATTAAGGGGGTTGGCTGAAGGGCGAAGTCGGCCGGGATGGGTGAGGTTCTGGGGCGTAAAGAGTAACGATTGACGATTAACGATTAAGGGGGCGGGAGGACGTCATACGGCCGTGTGGGGCGATTCTCGGCCGGTCATGCACTTCCGCCCGTATCCAACACAACACCCTCGTTCCCCTCCTCTCTCCTAGCATTGGGAGAGAGGAGGGGCCAGGCGCCTATCACCTCTCCCCACCAACCCACAAGGGGTGGAGTGAGGGCCCTATGAGCCCCCGCAGGGGGCTTCTCCCCATTTAGCCCGGGGGTTCAGCTCCGAGCGGTGGGGCATGACCACATATCGCCGTACACGAACGGTCAGGGCGCATGGGCGTGCGCCCGCCTTAATCGTCAATCGTTACTCGTTACTCCATAACCCCGTCCGCCAACCCATCTTCGTCCGAATTTCCTCCGTAGTGTATAATGGTCGGGTGTCAGGTGTGAGGCCGGCCATCTCGCGCAGAAGAACTTGGCCCGTACAGGTACATCGTGACAGATAAGAGGGCGGGCCCGTCTGCCGCCAAGGGACGCCAGCCCATCCACCTGATATCCAACATCCTTTACCAGGATCGCTCAAATGAGGTACAACCATG
>JAADDB010000131.1 GCA_013154135.1 Chloroflexota bacterium | reverse complement strand
TTTCACCTGGCGATAGCTTTCATGACCGAGAAATCGCCTATCTGTCTCGTGGTGATCGCCTATATGGAGTGCTTATCCGTGATTAAACCTGGTCGAACTCTTCGAGATGGTGGGACTCGATCCGGATGCTGGTCTATATGTAGTGGTTGTCCGGAGATGAGCCACTACATATAGTCCCACCACGGAAATGCTTTTTTTGATGCGCTTTTTGTGATATGGCATCTGATTGCGCAAAACTTGGGTTAATCGTTAATCGTTACTCCATGACCCGTCCGCCGCCGAGGTGCTACTGAGAACCGCGGGAATGCGTCGGCAGGAGATCCATCCCGCTCCCCGCAAGCATGCTTCCCGTTCAGCGGGCCAACAGGGCCTTCTCCCGCCAGCCCAGTTACCCCCTCTTAATCGTTACTCGTCAATCGTTACTCACCACTCCCTAACGCCGCAGTTCCGGCAGAAACTGGCGGCGGGGGGTGGGAGTAGGCGTGGGAGTAGGCGTTGGCGTCAGGGTGGGCGTGGCCGTCGGCGTCGGAGTGGGGGTGGGCGTGAAGGTGGCCCAACGGGCCGTCAGGGTATAAGGAACGCCCATGGCCAACTCATACCCCTTCACCTGCACATACGCCCGGTCCGAGGTGGTATACGTGTGGGAAATCCACTCCCGGTTGGTGACGCCTGTACTCTGCTCCACCACGTGAGCGCCTGCCCCATCCCAAAGGAACAAATCCAAATCCCCCAACATGTGCTCAAAATCTATGGTCACCTCCCACACCCCCTGTCCGGGCACATCAGCCCAATACCAATCCTCCTCCCCAGGGCACAGGGTGACCGCATATGTCCCCGGCAAGAGATGCGCGGCCTGGTCCTTTGAGGCATTGGGGGCAAACGCGTCCTCCTGACACGCGCCTTGCTGCTCCACCCGGAGGATCAGGGTGTACCTGTTCCCCGCGTTCCTGTATCCCCGCACGTACAAGTAGTAACGCCCCCCGCTCACCGACGCGTACACCACCCGTTCGTTGTCCGTGCTACTGGTGCTGGATTGCACCGTGTGCCCGGCCGCGTTCGTCAACCAGAGATCCAAATCCCCCTGCGCGTGGGAGAAGAGAATGACTGCCTGGATGAGGGTGTGAGGCGGCACCGTGAAAGTGAAGAAGTCCGGGTTCCCCGGCGCGATGATCAAGTCCCGATACGTTCCGGGCTGAATGACAGTCGCCTCCTGAGGCGTATCATTGGGCTCAAACCGGTCGTCGGTGGCCTCCTGTTCCACGAGCAACCGATACTCGTTGGACGCGCCCCGGTATCCGTGAACCCAGATGTACGCGTCCGTGGGAACAGTCGCGGTGTACTCCACGTGCTCTTCCCCCGCAAGGCCCGAGTGAATGCTGGAGGCCAGGGCATGGCGGCCGGACGCGTCCATCAAGTACAAATCCAAATCCCCCTGGGGCGTGGGAAAAGCGATGGTCACAGACAAGTGGTCGCTCCGGCCCAGGGAGACGTGGAACCAATCCTCATCGCCGGGACACACGCGCAGATCCTCGTACACCCCTGGGGACACGTCCTTCGCCTGAGAGACATTCTCATTCGGCTCGAACCGGTCGGGAGTACACGCCTGATCGCCCATTCGCGGGCGTACCCCCCGCCCGCGAGGCCGTCCAGGGGCGAAGGAACGTGCAGCCACGGGCAGCCACAAGCGCCGGGGCTCAGGCGTCGGGGTCCATGTGGGGGAAGGGGTAGACGTGGGCGTGGGCGTAGGCGTCACCGCCGGGGCCTCGCCGAAGAGGAGGGAGAGCTGGTCCCCGGGCTCCAGGATCACCCACCGCACCCGACCGGTGGTGCTGGTATAACCCGCCGGCGGGGATTCGGTGATAGCGTAGGAACCGGCCGGCAAGTGTTCGAAGCGAAATCGGCCATCCTCCCCCGTGGTCACACTTCCCTCCAGCACACTGCCGTTGCGCAACGCCCGCACCACAGCCCCGGCCAACCCCGCTTCTCCCTCATCAGGCTGGCCGTTGCGATTCACATCCTGGAACACTTGACCTTCGATAATGCCTTCCGCCGGGAGGGGAGTAGGCGTGGGGGTCGACGTGGCCGTTGGAGTCCAGGTGGGAGTGGGGGTTGTCTGGGGGACCCAGGGGGCCTGCTCGCTGCTGAGAATGAGCCGCCCGTACTCGGCCAGGACATCCGCGCTGTCCGGGTACGTCTTGTACCCTTCCCAGATGTAGTACGTATCCCAGGAGGAGCCCGGGGGCCCCACATCGTCGTCGTGATAAGCCCAGGTGAATCCCCACTCCTTGCCTGCGAAAAAGGTCCCGCCGCCCAACTCCTCCCGCGAAATGCGCATTTCCACGCTCCAGCCCGTGGGAAGGGTACGGCTGTACACCTGGATGGCGCCGGGAGGGATATGGCTGGTCTGTCCCACATCCGTGAGGTAGAGACTGGGGTTGACCGTGTACTGGTGGTCGGTGCCGTCGAACCAGTCATCTACCCCCTCATCGGGCAGACCGATGGGATCCCCGTCAAAGGTGATTTCCAGCTCGTCATCGTACCAGGGTTTCGCGGGCGTGTTGTCCTCCCGGACCACGTCGTCGTGGATGTCAAAGGCGAGGTACAGCGCCTCATCGTCCCACGCGGCCCACAGGTGGATGTCATAATCGGCCAGGGAACGGGTTACCTCGCCCCCGCCGGTGAAATCCGCGGTGTATCCGTTCAAGCGGGCCCCGGTCATAGAACGCCACTCGCTCACGTCCCCGTCAAGCTGGGGGGGAACATCCGCTCGGTAGGCGCGGAAATGACGCGCGGGCATGCGATGCAGGAGGGCCACTCCCCCATCCCCCACGGCCAAGCCGCCATGGTAGGGGTTGAAGCACCCCACCGCCCAGAGGGACGCGGACGTGTACGTAGTTTCCTGACGCCACGTCTCCCCGCCGTCCGTACTCACCAGGAGGAGCCCGTTTTCCCCGGTGACCCACACCATGGGTTCTGCTCCCACGGCAGGGCCCGGGGAAACCCACACACCTGTCAGCCGCGAAGAAGGGAGGGAGGGCGCGGTCACCTGGGTCCAGTGGGCCCCGCGGTCCGTGGAGCGCAGGACCAGTCCCGATTCTCCCACGGCCCACAGGGTGTCCTGGTAACCGTGGATGGCTTGCACCGCGGCCGAATCCGATCCCACGAACACCTCATGCCATGTTTGTCCGCCATCGGACGTGGCCAGGATGGCCGGTTTACCATCGCTCAAGCGCACCCCACCTGTCCAAGCGTGCTGCTCGTCGGCCGCGTGGATCGCGTAGAAGGTATAACCGGGTTGGTCCTGATTCTCCCAGGTGCTGCCCCCATCCCGCGTGTAGCGGATCACCCCGTTCGCGCCCACAGCCCATCCCCAGTCCACCACAGAACCGGAGCGGATGAGCGCGATATCGTAGAGCGTTTCCGTGGTGTGGGAAGTCTGGGGCGTACACCCTTTGGCGTTGTCGTAACACCGGGCCACAAACCCACCTTCGCCCACAACCCACGCCCATTCCGGGTCGGTGGAAGTCACGCCGTACAGGGAAAGGGAGGTGCCGGAGGAGAAAGTCTCTGTGTAGATTCCCGAGTACACCTCCACTTTGAGGAGAGTACCCCCATCGCCCACCACAAACCCCCGGTTGGGCGACCCCCACGCCACATCCCACAAAGTGCGGGAAACGCCCAGGTCCACGGCACGCCAGACACCGCCGTCCGTCTGCGGCCGGGCCGGGGGCGAAAAGCCGGGGGCCGCGAGGACAGGGCCGTCGGCCATCCGGCCCAGGAACATGCCGGCGGTGAAGAGGATCCCCACAACGCCGACGAGCAACCACCAACGAACACGCATTCTACTACGCCTCCTTGCTTGGATAACCTTCGCTCGGCTGAAAAACCTCTGTAACGCCTTGGCCGCGGACAGGTCCGCGGCCGTTCTCCTCAAAGTTCGTTATGGGCCTCACGCATCACACCTTATCGCTGGTACAGAAAAGCCCATCTCCCCTCCAGTCCCTGAAAAGAACTCTTGGTGGTTGGCGGCGAAGCCCGCCCGCCAACCACCAGAATCAGCTCCAGCCCTGTTACTCACCTCATTAATCGTCAACCGTCACAAACGGTATCCTATATCGATGGGACGGCACGGGGGTTGGAGTAGGCGTGGGTGACGGAGTGGGCGTCGATGTGGGCGTCAACGTGGGCGTGGGCGACGGAGTGGGTGTTGGAGTGGGGACGGCCACAGGGTACAACCGGTACGTCAGGTCCACATAGGGCATCTCCGAAAGAGCCTGTTCCTCCTCGGAAGAGATGAACGTGAACACACCCGTCGCGTTTCCCTCTACCGGTCGGAGGAGGACACCCCACGCTTCCCCGGCCAACATCCGTTGGGCCACATCCGTCACATCCCACGTGATCCACTCGGGAAAGCCCTTGACCATCTGCTCATCCACCGGACTCGCGTCCCGGTCCGTGTTCTCCCCGTTCACGCCCGGCTCATCCCACAACACGCCCGACCGGGCTTGACGCCAGGTGACTTCCAACTCCTCCCAGGGCTTCAGCACCCCATACGCGGCCACGCGCAATTGGAGATACGCAGGAGTGCGGTATCGGGTGCGCAGGCGAAGCTGGGCCTGGGCAATGTGCGCGTCCGGGGGAAGGAATTGGAGGTCGAAATCCACCAGGATGGAGCGGGTCTCCCACTGCTTGGCCCGATCCCAGCCCAAACGGAGCCGGCGGTAGGGAGGCACCTCGTCGAACTCGCCGAAGTTGTCATCGGGCCGCGCGCGGTAGATGTACGCGTCGGCCAGCGCGCTGTACACGTTCAGGCCGCGGCGGATGACGAGGTGGTCGTCGTACAGAGTCAGCGTGCCGAAATCCCCGTTAGGCCGGGAGGGATCGCGACTATCGCTGACAATGACCGCGTCCACCCCCGCGCCATCATCATCCTCCAGCCCTAAACTGAAGCCCATGACCTGCCACGGCTTCAGATGACCGGCCAGCACGTCCGCGGGGATGCCCAACTCCACCGTGTACCCGTGCTCGTGTGTCTGTACTCCCACCTGCACGCGAGGCGTCGAATCCCCATCCACCTGCACCCGACCGTCGCTGTACACCCGGAAGGTGTGATCCCCCTCCGTGGGGGACTTACTCCGGTCGCTGTCCAGGCCCAGGACCACCGCGTCCCCCGCGGTGACCACGTCATCCGTGATGTTGACACTCACGTACAGCGTGGACGTGTCCCAGAAGAACCGGGCATCCCCGCTAATATCCTGGGCCGGTGGCGGATCGTCCGCGTCCACATAATCCGCGTTGTCCGCGTCCACGTGAGCCCGGGGGCCAACAGGCCAGTCCCGGAGATCCCCGTCCACCGTAAGGGGTTCGGCCAGCTTGAACACATCCACATGGGTGGGGAAGCCGGTGAAGCGGAGGATTGCGCCGTGATCGCCCACCGCGTACACCTCCTCCGGCGAGCGCGCGTCCAAGCCGTAGAGGATGCGGATGTCCGGGAGGAACTCGTATTCCCAGGTGAACCCGCCATCCGCGGTGATCGCGACCGCGGCCCGGGTGAAATCGGTCGTGAAACCGCACTCGTACTCGGGGCATTCGCCGCCCACCAGGATGCCGTGATACGGGTCGAAGAAGTGGACATCGTGCCATGCCACCTGGGCCAGCTCCGAGGGGAGGGGGATGAACTCCCAATCGGACGTGTAGCGCCCGCCGTTGGTGGTGTGCCAAACCGTGCCCAGGTATCCCACAGCCCACCCTTCCTGGTCGTTCAGGAAGTACGTGGCCCGCAAGTGTGCGGCCCGACCATCGGGCCGGCGCAGGGGGGTGGAATCCCGGTACCAGGACGCGCCATCATCCTGGGAGGTGACCATGATGCCCGTGTTCCCCACGGCCCACACCTTTCCCCCAGGACGCGCGTTGATGTACAACCGGGAAGAGACGATGTTCAACCCCGTCCAGGAGAGGTTGAAGTTCTGCCAGGTGGCCGCGTAATTCTTGGACCGGAAGATCTGGCCGAACTCCCCGGACGTCCAGACATGGCCGTCGGGCAAATAACGGGCCGCGTAGAGCCACGTCTCGGACACCCCCGTGAGATCGCGCAAACTCCGCCAACGCCACGTCTCTCCCCCGTCTCGGGTGTCCACCACCTGACTCCGACGTCCCACGATGATGCCGTGCTTCTCGTCCGCGAAATCCACATCCATGAACTGGGTGGAGGTGCGAGGCGCGATGTCGATGTCCACCACCCGGTGAAACCACGTCTGTCCCCCATCCCGGGAACCGAGAAGCGTGGCGCCCCCATCCGCGGCCTGGCCCACGGTCCAAAAAGTCTCCTCCGTGGGCATGCTGATGTCCTGAAGCTGGAAGACCCCTTGGCCCGCGGGCAGATCCCACGTCTCCCCCCCATTGGAAGAACGGGCGAGCAACATGCCCTTGGGCAACGCGCCGGCCGTGTTGGAGCCACCCACCACGATGAGCGTGTTCACATCGGGGAAAGCCAGGGTATGAACAGGCTGATTCAACCGTTGACCAAAGCCGGTGATGGTGTACTCGTCAAAGCGCGTGCCGTCAAAGCGGTAGATGTGACCGCCGTTGGCCGCCACCCAGATGTAGCCGTCCGGGGCCTGGACCACGTCGTAGAGGATCACGCGGGTGGGGAAATCCAACACCTCCCAGGTGGCTCCCCCATCCGTGGTGTGGCGAATGGTGCTGCCCCGGCCCACGACCCAAGCTTCTTCCGGGCTGAGGGCCAGAACCCCCCGCAGCTCATCCACCGTGTGACCGTCCTGCCGCGTCCACGTGGCCCCTCCATCCTCGGTGTGGAGGATAATGCCCCCTGCACCCACAATCCAACCGTAGCGAGCATCGGCAAAGGAGACGGCCTTCAAGCCGTGGGTGACGCCCGCGTGCTGGGCGGACCAGGTGCGACCGCCGTCGGTGGTGTGGAGAATGGTCCCCCCCTGGCCCACGGCCCATCCTTCCCGATCGTCCACAAACCACACATCGTTCAAAGTCTCGGTCGTCCCGCTCTCCACCGAGTGCCACAGACGCCCGCGGTTCTCCGTGCGGAAGATGTAGCCTCCCTCCGCGACGGCCAGGCCTTCGGACGCGTTGAACATGTGCACGCCGTGGAGGTCCACCTTGCTGTTCACCAGCTGCAGGCGCCAGGAATCTCCCCCGTTATCGCTGCGGTAGACCAGACCGGAAGCGCCCACCGCGACGATCACATCGGGCGAGACCACGCTCACATCGTACAGATCCCCGTCCACCCCGCCGGGGGCCAACCAGACGGGCACCCAACCACTGCCCTCAAACCAGCCCCGGGGCAATGGCTCCGCACGCGCACCGGAATCCCCGGCCTGCACCGGTCCTCCACGCCCTGGACCGAACAGAAGACTCAGCAGAACCAACAGCGTCAAAACCCGAACCAAGAGAGTTCGCTTGCGCATGTTTACCTCCAAAGAATGTATGGGATCGCGGTGCGCTGCACGGGCAAACGCACGTCGCCGAAGTTGACAATGACCGTCTGGCCGCCGCTCAAAACCACCTGAACCCTGTTCGGCGTGGTGGACCAGTAGTCCCGGGGATCTATCTCCACCACATCATATGTGCCGGGGTAGAGGTAGGAGAAGGAAAATCCCCCATCGTCCCGGGTGGTGGCCATGCGGGTGATCATCCCCTTCCGCCACAGCTGGACTTGGACCCCACGGATGCCGGGTTCGCCGGGGTCGGGCCGGCCGTTGCGGTTCCGGTCGTACCAGACACGCCCCCGGATGTGGTTGTTGGGCCGAACCGGGGTAGCCGTGGCCGTCGGCGTGGGCGTGGGTGTGCCCGCGGGGGTGGGGGTGAAGGTGGGCGAAGGCGTGGGCGTGGGGGTCGGCGTTTCTGTGGGCGTAGGGGTGACCGTGGAGGTGGGGGAAGGGGTGGCCGTTGGAGTGACGGTGGGCGTGGCCGTCGGCGAAGGCGTCCACGTGGCGGTGGGAGTGGCTGTAGGGGTGGACGTGGCCACGGGGGTAGGGGTGACCGTCGGTGTAGGTGTCACCGTCGGCGTTGAGGTGGGCTTGGGAGTCGGCCCCGCGGGAAGGGTGGGAGTGGCCGTGGGGGTCGGGGTGAAGGTGGGCGGCGGTGTGGCCCCGGGCCAGGGGATCTGGTAGCGAATGCGCAGCCGAGGGGACCGAGCCCGGTAGTAGGGATGGGCGTTACTGG
>JAADDB010000142.1 GCA_013154135.1 Chloroflexota bacterium | reverse complement strand
CCACTACCTGTTGAATCTGTTACATGTCGGGCTGGGCGGCGGACGGAGCCGTAGAGTAATGAGTAACGATTGACGATTAAAGGGTTGAATGCCGGGTTGGCCCTTCGATGCCGAGCTGGCGAGAGGAAGGGCCCATTGGGGGCTCCGCGGGATTCTGGCTTTCTCGCCCCGTGCCGAGGAAGAGTTCTGGGAATTGTCCGCCACCATGGGGCCATCCGTAGCCTTTCAGGCGAGGTTCTCGCCCTCGCCAACTTGGCGCGGGGATGGCCTAATGCCCGATGCCCTTCATGTGATACAATTGGGTCCTAGCCCTGTGGAGCGGGGCGTTGTCGATTTCTTCCCTACAGGGAACCGATTTCTCGGCAAACCGCGCCGGGGTCCGGCACCAGGGCGCTACCGGCCGGACGCGGGGAGAAGTCCCGACCGCAGGGCATCAGCCAACAGGCAGGAAAACCGTGGAAAGGAGGCATACTCCGGTCTCTTCGGCCGGATGGTTTTCTCAGGATGATGGGAAAAGGATGGGAGCGATATGAGGGGATGACGAGGCACATCCTCTGGATAGGCGCGCTGGGCCTCATGCTCGTCCTATCGGGGTGCCGGGCCACCTCGCCCCAAGAGGAGCCCCTGCACGTGGCTGCGGCCACCAGCCTCGCCCCCACCATGCCGGATCTGCTGAACGCGTTCGAGGAAGAGACCGGCCACCGCGCGGTCCCCATCCTCAGCAGTTCGGGCAAGCTGGCCCAGCAGATCACAAACGGAGCCCCCTACGACATCTTCATGTCCGCGGACACCCAGTATGTGGACCACCTCATCGCGACGGGGTATGCCCAACCAAACGACCGCACCCTCTACGCGCTGGGCGTCCTCGTCCTGGCCGTCCACGCCCCCGATTCTCCCGTCCGCGGCCTCCCCGATCTCCTACAGCCGGATGTGCGACGGGTGGCCATGGCCAACCCCCACCTGGCCCCATACGGCAGGGCAGCCCGCGAGGCCCTGGAACACACGGGCTTGTGGGAGCCCCTCCAGGGGAAACTCGTCCTGGCCGAAACCGTCCGACAAGCCACCCAGTTTGTGGAAACGGGAAACGCGGACGCGGGACTCATCGCGCTGAGCACGGCCCAAGATGCCCGAGTACAGGTCATCCCCATCCCCCCATCCCTGTACACGCCCATCCGCCACGAAGCCGTCATCCTCCGGCGTACCCCATCGCGCGCCGCGGCCCGTGCGTTCCTCACCTTCCTGCAAAGCCCCCGGGCCCAACGCATCTTCCAAGAACACGGGTTCCGCATCCCCCCTCCCACGCGGGAAGAAGACGGGAGGGAACCATGATGTGGAGTCCCCTGTGGCTCTCCCTGCGGGTCGCGCTCTTCGCCACTCTCCTGGGATTGGCGACGGGCCTGCCCATCGCTTACATCCTGGCCCGCAAGGACTCCCCCTGGGTGGACACGTTGGGCGCGTTGACAAACCTGCCGCTGGTTCTTCCCCCCACGGTGCTGGGGTACTACCTGCTCGTCGCGTTCGGCTATAACTCCCCCTTGGGCAGATTTTTGGACCGGCTGGGCATTCCCCTGGTGTTCACCTGGCGGGGTGCGGTCCTGGCCGCGTGGATGGTCTCCATGCCCTTGATCATCCAATCCGCGGGGGCCGCGTTTGCCGCGGTGGACCGAGAGTTGGAGGATGTGGCCCGGACCTTGGGGGAATCGGAGTGGGGCGTGTTTTGGCGCGTCACCTTCCCCCTGGCCCGGCCCGGAATCCTGGCCGGCACGCTCATGGCCTTTGCCCGCGCGCTGGGAGACTTCGGCACCACGTTGATGGTGGCCGGGAACATCCCCGGTCGCACGCAGACAATGGCCATCGCCATCTACGACGCAGTGCAAATGGGGGACCAACAACGGGCGAACGCCCTGGTGCTCGTGCTCACCCTCACCGCGCTGGCCATCCTGCTCCTCCTGCGCCGCCTCACCCACCACCTGCCGGGAGGGCCAACGTGATCCGCGTGGAGCTCCACCACACCTTCCCGGATTTCACCCTGGACGTCCGGTTCACCACCGCGGCGGACGTCACCGTGCTCTTCGGCCCCTCCGGGGTGGGGAAGTCCCTGACCGTGCGCGCAATAGCCGGACTCTTCACCCCACACCGGGGGTACATCCAGGTGGAGGAGGAGGTCTGGCTGGACACCGCGCGAACCCTGCACATTCCGCCCCAAAAGCGGCGAGTGGGCTATGTGCCCCAACACTACGGACTCTTTCCCCACCTGACCGTGGGGGAAAATGTGGCCTTTGGCCTGCGTCACATGGCGCCCGGCGAACGTCAACAACGAGTTCAGGAGATGCTGACCCTCATGCGGTTGGAGGGGTTGGCCGACCGGCGGCCCGGCGAGCTCTCGGGGGGGCAACAACAACGGGTGGCCCTGGCCCGAGCCCTGGTCACCCAACCCCGCCTTCTCCTCCTGGACGAGGCCCTGGGCGCCCTGGATCCGGTGCTCCGGGAAGAGCTCCGGGAGACGGTGCGCACCATCCAACACCGCTATCGCATCCCCCTCTTCCTCATCACCCATGATGTGGAAGAAGCAGCCCTCTTGGGCGACTATTGGATCGTGTTCGAGGAGGGACGGGTGGTCCAAACGGGGGAACCGGGGGAGATCTTCCGGCATCCGGCCACGCCCCACATCGCCCGTGCGGTGGGGATGCGCAACATCTACACGGGCGTGGTCCGAGCCCATCCCGCGGCCGGGATCACAGAAATCCAGTGGGGAGCCACTGTGCTGCAAGTCGAGCGGGGCGACCTCCCCGTGGGCCGGGACGTCATCTTCGGCTTCCGTCCGGAGGATGTGCTGTTCGTGCGGGAGGACCGACCGTTAGCCCACGCGCACAACATCCTCTGCGTCCGGGTGGACGAGGTGCGCCTGGTAGGGACGGACTGTGTGATCCTCCTGCGGACGTGCGAAGGGGGAGAGCGGATTCACGTCCGCCTCTTCCCCACCGTGTGTGAGGACTTGAGGATCCGGCCGGGCCAAAGGCGACGGATTCTGATACGCCGCCGCGCGATTCACGTCTTCGACACGGCCGGTCACCCCAAAGGAATGGGGTGACCGGGAACGACTCACACCGGGCCCCGGGCGGATGTCCCCTTTTCCGGGGGGAATCCCAGACCCCGCTCTTTGAGGCTCACCCATCGGCCATGGCCGATGATGAGGTGATCCAACAGGGGAATGTCCAGCAGCCGGCCCGCCTCGACCAGAAGACGGGTCAGGTGAACATCCTGGGGGGATGGGGTAGGATCCCCGGAGGGGTGATTGTGCGCGACGATAATGGCCGCGGCATTGCCCCGAATGGCCTCGCGGAACACTTCTCCCACCCGCACACGCGCTTGCGTGAGGGAGCCCCGATAGAGACGTTGAATGTGCCGCAACCGGTTGCGCACGTCCAGGAGGAGGACCCAGAATTCCTCCTGGGGCAGGAGGGCCATTTCGCTGGCAATGAGGTTGGCCGCGATGTCCGGGGAGTGGATGACGGGTTTTTCCTCCGGTGCGGAGACCAGCAATCGGCGCCCCAGCTCCAACGCGGCCTTGATCTGGGTGACTTTGGCCGGGCCGATGCCCTTGACCTGGCAGAGTTCATCGAAGGAGGCTTGGGCAATGCCCGGCAAGCCGTTGAAGTGGCTGAGAAGCCGTTCGGCCAGGCGGATGACGTTTTCGCCCCCCACACCCGTCCGGAGGATGATGGCCAACAATTCCGCGGTGGAAAGGGCTTGCGCGCCGTAATGCTGCAAACGTTCCCTTGGCCTCTCCCCCTTGGGCATGTCCTTGATGGTAGGTGTGTACGCGTGTTCAGACATGACAAGCCTCACGAGGTAAATGCCAATGGCGGATTGACCGACAATCCAGCCCGGAGAGGGACAGCAGCCGGGTGAATCTGCCTGCCCAACAGGAGCCTTCTTTGATCGTTACTCACTACTATAGCCCCGACCGCCGCCCAGGTGCATCCGGGTCTTGTCCATCAAGCAGCAGGGGTACTTACGCCCATTGTACACAAAAGTTGGCTCTACTGAAAAGGAGACCTGTTTTGGTAGTTGGCGGACGGACGAAGCGCCCCCATCACCAAAAACCCCTGTCCGCACGGGGCGAAAACGTCGGATTCTGGCGATACTTCCCCGGAGAGAACATCAGACCCCGCCGAGGTACGGACCCGCCCCCCGCTGGGGACCTTCTCTCGCCAGCCCGGCGTCCTACCCCTTAATCGTCAATCATTACCCAAGCTCGTTCATCCCCGCCGATCTCCTCCCTTCAGCCAACCCCTCTTAATCGTTAATCGTTAATCGTTACTCATCACTCCATGCCCCCGGGTACCACCGTGTTTTTCAGCCAAGCCAGAAGACAAAGTGAGGAATACGGGGCACAGGAAACCCCTACTTCATCCCTACCGCCCGGGCGGGCGAGGCCAATTGGGAAGAAAGTAGTTGATCTTGTCCTTAGGTGGCGGCGGAGTGAGAACATAAACATCCACCCACTGGTTCCAGAGGACCAGATTCCAATCGTCATAGCCCAAATCAATCCGGCGGCCCAGAATGCGACTCCCGGTATCCCCGGCAAATCCAATCCCATATCCCGGCACATACACCCGAGAGCCCAAGGGGATCACCCGGGGATCCACGGCCACAATCCCCTTCCGCATCTTCATCCCCAACCGGGTGTAGCCAAACCACGGGTTGGTGGGGGAAACCCCCGCGGTCGATGCGCTGTAGGATGTGGCCAACATGCGAATCCGACGCCAGTAGACAACAGCCCCGTCCGGTGTTTCCAGAGTCCGGGTGATGATGCGACGGCCATACGCGATCACATGCGTGATGGGTTCCTGGGCGGTCCACGCATCCTCCAACACACGGCTCACCTCTGTCCCGTCGGCCAACGTGATACGATAACGCCGGCGGAAAATCCCCGGACGACCGGGGCTGACCAACCGTCGGTGATCGATCTCCAGCGAATCATCGGGCACGAACACCGTCTCATAGGGGATGCGCTCGTCGTCCACCTGGACGTACTCCTCCATGCGCGTGATGTGGACGCGCATGTCCGGCTGGACAGGGGCACTCAAGCCCGGAGTAATCCGGTCCAACCCCCGGACGTAAATGCCCAACTCGGCGAGGACATCCGCGACGGTGGATGCTCGCGTCCGGGTTTGGTACGTGGCCCCGTCCACCTGAACGACCACGCGCGTGGACCGCTGAATGACCACCCGCATGTGCGCGTGCACCGGCTCCCCCAAGGAGGGGAACACCTCATCTCCCAGGTAGACCTCCACACCGGCCTCGCGCAAGGCCTCCCCAACGGTGGGGGCGGTCGTGCGGATGGTGTATTCCACGCCGTTGTCCCACACGCGAATGGGTACGGCTCGGCGGATGTACAACCAGAGGGGTTGAATGGGCCATTCCCATTGGGGAATTCCTTCGCCGGGCAGCAGGTGCGGCGGGGGCAACCGGGTGTCCGGCGACACGGGCTGACCTTCCACCCGGAGCACATCCCCTTCTTCCAGGTGGATGTGCCCTTCTTGTAGGACGTCGCGAGGCGTCTGGCCCCGGGTGTAGATGAGGCGTCGGCGGCCGTGAATGTCCACCAGGATGGGACGACTGCGTTCCACTGTGATGGACATGCCATCGTGCAGGGGAGTATCGACCGGGGGGGAGACCCGGTCTTCGGGCCGCGGGGTGAAGCCAATGTCCGCGAGGGCATCCGCGACGGTTGTGCCGTGGACTCGATAGGTATATTCCCGACCCAGGACGCGCAGGGTGATCCGGTAACTCGGGCGTTGCATCCACCACACCAGGGTCACGCCCAACGCGAGCACCGGGATCCAGACCAGCCAGCGGTACCAACGTCTCATCCCAGACACCCTACCTCACTTTGGACGCGGTTTTCGCGCCACAATGCTGCTCACCGGCCGGAAGATCTCCCCCTGAAAGTGGTCACTGCCCAACTCCCGGTAAGCCAGCACATGCCAGTCCTTCAGCCAGTCCAACATCTCCCCCGGTTGGACCAGGAATTTGTCCTGGATGTGGGGGCGGCGGCGTTTCCACCAGATGTTGAAAGTCTCGTAAATGAGGAGTCCTCCGGGTTTAAGTGTGGCTTTCAAGTCCGAAAGAATGCGGGGTTCCCAGTAGGAGAAGACCACTACGACGTCGTAATACGCCCGGGGAAAAGCGAATTGGGTCGCGTCGGCCAGGATGAACTGGACACGTGACTCCAATCCGGTAAGCCAAACCCGTTCCCGGGCCCGATGTAGGGCCTGGGCGCTGAAATCCAGCCCGTGGACGTGGAGCCCTTGCCGGGCCAGGAAGAGAGTATCCCGTCCCATGCCGCAGGCCACATCCAACGCCCGGCCTTTTTCGGGCAACCGCCACCGGTGCCACACCAGCCAGGGATGGGGTTCCTCGGTTTGAGGGCCGCCCCCTTCGCTGTAGCGTTCCTCCCAGTGGGCGCGGCTGTTCCGCTCCTCCGGAGGTGTGCCGATGATGCGCACGTGCTCCTCTGGGCTATGAGATGTCTCTTCTCGCTGGGATGGTTTGGAGTGCTCTTCTTGCATCATGGTTTGATCAAAGGCCCATGGCTGGCCGAGCGGCCTATGGTGGCGTTCCCCGACGCCTACGCCAGCTTGACTGCCAAAATTTGGTCGTACCTCGGCGGGTTCCGACGTTCCCGCCCCGTGCGGGGAAAGAGTTTTTGCGGGCTTCGTCCACCCACCACCACCAAAAACAGTTCTCCTGGAAAGAAATCAACCGAAATCGCTACCCGTCGTTCGTGTATGCGTCCATCAGTGCCTACGCTCTTCGTCTATTCAACCAATTTTGACGCCCTTCCCCTCTTATTCGTTACTCGTTAGACTTCATCCCACCCGACCTCGTCCTCCAGCCAATCCCTTACTCGTTCTATCTTACCGCACTAGCCCGTTCGAAACGCCCTCCCCCTTCGCCCCTTCATCGTTCATCGTCAATCGTTACTCGTCACTTACTATCTGAATCTCATCCGGGCTGTGGACGACGATCTCGGGCGCTCCTTTGTGAAGCTGTACCCGTCCACGCACCCGCACACGCCGGTTATGATAGTACCGAGCCGGTGGAGCGGGAAATCGCGAGTAGTCCTTAGCGAAGATGACAATGCTCAAATCCTCCTTGCGGTGGGTAAAGTCCAGAAATGTGAGATGGCCGGTATCGTACGTCTGAACGATTCGCCCTTCCACGGTGACGATTTCCCCCACGTGCCGGGCTGCTTCCTCCGGCGTGAGAATGCCCCGGGCACTCTTCTTCGCGGGAGAATAGGGAGCCGCTCGCGTGCGGTCCTGTTCCAGGGTCCTCAACAAGGGACGAAGGACACTTTCTTCCCGGAAGATGGCGCCCAGTTCGCGGTTGAAATCCAGGGACGTGGGGGTCAGGTTCATCGAGCCGATGAGCGCGCGGGACCGGTCCACAACCATGACCTTGGCGTGCACGTACGGCGCGTCCAGGAAGAAGATGTGAGCCCCGGCCCGCGCGAGATGGCGCACGTTCTCCCATTCCAAGGTGTCCTCCTCCCTGGGCGTCGGCCGGATGATCTGCACATCCACACCTCGCCGAACCGCGGCCAAAAGGGCCTGGACCACTTCCGGGTCCCGGAGGTCCTGCTCCTCCAAGATGAGGGAGGAACGGGCCTGTTGGATGAGCCCGAGGATGCGCTCCCGCGCGTTGTCCGGGCTCCACACCAGGCCGGATGTGCCCACGTGGGTGGGCTTGCGGTCCCAATCCCCGTCGAACACCGCGGCCATCTCCTCCACCCAATCCCGTCGCTGGAAGATGACCCCATATTCCCGGTTGCGGGAGAAGGAGCTGTGGGTCCAATTCAACGTCATGATGACACCGGTGGTGCCATCAACCACGAGACTCTTCTGGTGGGTATACCGGAACGCGGGGTTGCTCCACCGGACGTGGATGCCCGCTTTTGAGAGGCGTTTGGCCATGCGCTCGTTGGCTGCCCCACCCCCGTAGGGGCGATGTTCCAGGAGAAGTCGCACCTGAACGCCCCGACGGGCCGCGCGGGTCAGCGCGTCGGCCATGGTCTCATCGGTGAAGAGGTACAGGGTGAGCCGGATGTCCTCCTGGGCCTGCTCAATGACGGAAATCAGAGGGGCCCGACCCTCCTCCGGTTCCCGGAAGAGGGTCGGCGGTGTGGCCGATGGTGGGGATGCGGGCTCG
>JAADDB010000106.1 GCA_013154135.1 Chloroflexota bacterium | reverse complement strand
CGTGCCGGAAAAGGGTTTCTGGTGGGTGGCCAGGGGAAAAATCAACGCAAAGCTTATTGCCCACGAGACCAGACGCGCCCCCACAGGCGCGGGGTGGGCCTCCGGCCCGACATATCCCCCAGGGCGCACGGCCGGGCGCCTCTACCGTGCGTGAACGGCCGAGAATCGCCCTACCCGGCCCGCAACGGGCATCCCGCCCCTTACTCGTTACGCAATAGCCCCGTCCATCCACCCAACACCACACACCGTTCGAGCTTTGGTCCATTGGGCCTACTTTCGGTATACTTTTAACGTTGGCTCGGCTGAAAAACATGGCCGTGCTCCGGTCGCGGATGAATTCACGCCGCGGGGCGTCGATGTCCTCGCCCCATGGCAAGATAAAGGTTTGCGTGGGTGGACAGTTGATGTCCCATTGGCATCATGTATCCGGCGTCCGGGGCATCTGCCCTTTTTCAGTAGAGCCAACTTGGGGGAAACACAAACTATCTCTACTCCCAAGCCCTCCCCGGCCAGACACAACTCGGCCAACTGGTGACACATCATAGCAGCCTGAACGTCCAACACTGTACAAAAGCGAACAGGCTCATGGACGCCCACAGAAGGGAGAGCATCAACATCCAAACCATACCATGAACGAAACGCACGAGTTACGCTATTCCGTCATCATTCCGGCCTACAACGCGGAAGACACGTTGGAAGAAACGCTGAAGGCCCTGAACCGACAGACCGTCCCGAGAGACCGGTACGAGATCATCGTCGTCGATGACGGTTCAACGGACAACACAGCCCGCATTGCAGCCCAATACGCGGACAAAGTCCTGGAACAACCGAATCAGGGCCCGGCCGCCGCGCGCAACGCGGGAGTGGCCGTCGCTTCCGGGGATATCGTCCTCTTCACCGACGCGGATTGTGCGCCCATTCCCGAGTGGATCGAACGGATGACCGCTCCCTTTGAGGACCCGGATGTGGTGGGGACAAAAGGGGCCTATCTGACCCGTCAAAAGGCTCCCATGGCCCGATTTGTGCAGCAAGAGTACGAAGACCGCTATGACCGCATGAAGCGGTTCAAGTACATCGACTTCATCGACACCTACAGCGCGGCCTATCGCCGGGACGTGTTCCTCTCCAACGGGGGATTCGACACCGTGTTCCCCGTGGCCTCGGTGGAAGATCAGGAGTTCTCCTTCCGCCTGGCCCAAAAGGGGTACAAAATGCTCTTCGTGCCCGAGGCCCGGGTGTACCACCACCACAACGAACGCCTTTGGGACTATATCCGCCGGAAGTTCTCCATCGGCTACTACAAAGCCCTGCTCACCCGCTGGCTTCCGGAACGCCTGTTCCACGACACCCATACCCCACCGGTCCTGAAAGTCCAGATCCTTCTCATAGGCCTTCTCATCCTCTCCCTCATCCCGGCCATCCTCTTCCCGTGGGCCCGCTGGATTCCGGCAGCCCTGCTCGGGCTCTTCTACCTCTCCTCCCTTCCCTTCCTGGCGAAAATCGCGCGGCGCGATCCGGCCATTCTGCCCTACGCGTTCATCTACCTGCCGGCCCGAGCGTTGGCCCTGGGCATGGGATTCCTGGCAGGGCAAATATCCTTCGCCCGCCGGTCAGACCCCAGCCGGAAACCGGTGCTCACTCTCAGACAACGACTTCTCAAACGGGCTATGGACATCGTCGGCGCGCTGTTGCTCCTCCTGATCACCTGGCCCATCATGCTCATCACAGCCATCGCCATCAAACTCGACTCGCCCGGGCCCATCCTCTTCAAACAAACGCGCATCGGGGAGAACGGTCGACCCTTCACCATCTACAAATTCCGTTCCATGGTCCACAACGCGGACGAGCTCCTGCCCCAGATCCTGGACATCGAACACCTGGAAGTGCCCGCGTACAAGTTCAAGAACGACCCCCGTCGCACCCGGGTGGGAAAGTTCATCCGCCGCTGGAGCATCGATGAGCTCCCCCAGATTTTCAATGTGTTGAAGGGGGACATGAGCTTAGTAGGACCTCGGCCGGAGATCGCTTGGCTGGTGGAGCGCTACACACCGGAGGAACGAGAACGGCTGGCCCTCAAACCGGGCATCACCGGCCCGGTGCAGGTGAACGGACGGGGCGACCTGAGCTTCCAGGAACGCCTGGAAATCGAAGTGGACTACATCCGCAACTACTCCCTCAAGCGGGACCTGTGGATCCTCCTGAAGACCCTTCCCGCGGTCATCAAGGGGGATGGGGCGTACTGAGCGCTCAGGAACGCTTGATTGCATACCAGGTGGTGCTGAGGGCGAACCCCAGGAACCCGCCCAGGATAAACCCGGCGACCGCGTGCAGCCCCACACTCACCAGGCCCGACACCGCGGGCTCCCGGACTTCCAGGACATCCACGAAATTGCTGGCAACAGCCGCTTCCGCCTTGAGCTCGTGTTGTTTGGTCAACAACGCCTTGTAGAGGACTTCGACGGACTGTTGTTGGCGGAGGAGTTCCCGCATCTGGGTGAGCTCGGAGGAGAGTTGTCCCTGCAAGGTCTGGGAACGGGCTTCTAACGTCTGGATGGCCGGCTGGAGGTCGGCGATCTCCTGGTTCAGAGCCTGAACGATGGCGTCGTAATCATCCCCCAGCGCGCGCAGTTTCTCGTATGAGATATACCCCCGCTTGACGACCGGCGCCAGGTCATCCACCCACTCCAGGGGGACTTCCCGCACAGGACGGTGATGCACTTGGGCATCCTTCACCTGGGCTACCAGGTCCTCCAGGGTCCGCCGGGCATGGCGGTACATGGCCAGTTCCTTGTTGACGGTCCCCAGCTCCAACACGGTGGTGTTAAACCCTCCGAGCCCCGGCTGAATACCCCGCTCGTTGCTGACAACCACAGCCACCCGGGATTCGTCCACCAGCCCGAGCCCTGTCCGGGCACGGAACGCCTCCAGGGCCTTTTCCGCGATCTTCAACTTCTGCTCCACATCCAAAAGCTGTTCCTGGAGGACGGGGATATCCGAGTCGTACCGGTAGAAGGTGCGTTCTGTCTGGAGTTCCACCTCTTCTGCCCATACCCGAGCCAATTCCTGGGCCAACTCCCGGTCCACGCCGGCCACGGTAAGGTAGACGTAGAGTCCTTGTCCCCCCCGCACGACCAGGTGTTTGCCCAATTCCGTCCGATCGCGCAGGTCCTCGGGCAGGCGGTCTCCCATGCGTTTGATGACCGCGTTCAGGACATCCGGACCTTTGGCCATGACCATGGCCATGTTCCGGGCATCGTTGCGGGGGCGGTTCAGCGTCTGGAGGTGAGGATCCATGATCCACCGATAGTGGTCGGGATAGACGGCCAAGGTCACTTCCACTTGGTAGAGGGTGGGGGAACGCCACGCCTGCCACGCGGCCAGAAGCGCGCCCAACACAGCAAGAAGCAAAGTCCACAGAACAATCCTTCGCACCCGCTCTCGGGTTCCCCCAACCAAACGAAGCCATCCATCCAGGAGTGCGATATGGGTCGTCGGCATATGATTAGCCCCTCATAAGCGAAGTTGGGGAAGTATTCCCCTTCCCACCCATCTTATTCCTATTCCGGAGCTATGGCAAAAAGCGATGTTTTGGGTGGGAAGCCAGGCGGGAGCGTCGGCATCCCGCCTCCAAAGTGTTAGCGAGTTCGGTGTGAGCCAGCCAGGACGGGGTGTTCACACGCTTGTGCATCATCCCGTGCCGTAGAAATATCCCATCGTGTGCCACACCGCGAAGAGGGCGAACAGGGTCAGGGCAACAACGATGACCGTCATCGCGGGCAGACGGGCCTTGCGCAACCCCCACTCCCATCCCCCCACGTAAAACAGGGCGTACACCGGCAGGAAGGGATATAAATACCGGCCCTGAGGCACCATGTGAAGCGTTCCGGAGAAGTGGAGCATCTCCTTGCCAATGACCATCCCCCATTGGACGAGGACGGTGAAGAGGAAAACCGCCCCGATGCTTGCGTCCTGGGCCCGTCCGGGTGAGGGATTCCGCCACCAGTCGACCAGCCTGCCCAGCCAGCCGAGGAACGCGCCGCCCGTCAGCAGCCAGAGAATGTGGTACGTGGGGGATGGGAGCACAATGCGCAGCCAACCCAACCGGGCCCAAAAACTCTGGAACATGACCGTCGTGTACTCATGCCACGGAACCCGGCGAAGAGCCTGGTATAGGGCCGCGGGGTGGAGGAGGGCCAACAGGCGATCCCCCAAGATCTGCACCCGACCCGCATACCACGCGGCTCCGACCGCCAAGGCCAGAAATAGCAGTGTTCCCCCCACAATGAGCCCCTTGGAGAGCCAACCGTGTCGGGTCGACGCGTGGTGGAACCAGCCGCCCACTGCCAACGCCGCGGCCGCGTAGAACACCAGAAAGACGGTGGACCGCTTGGTCATCACCGCGAGGATCAGACTGCCTACCAGGAGCACGAGAGGGACAGCACGCCACCCTCGGCGCATGATCACCACCCCACTGGTGACGACCCACGCGGCGAAGAATTCCGCCAGCACATCGTTGTTCACCGACGCTTGGATGAACGCGCGATTGGGCAGCAAGGCAGCGAAAACCACAATTCCAAATCCCCACCGCCAATTTCGCAAAGCCACCCCCGTCAGTCCCATCACCGCGAGGGAGAATGTGGCTATGAGCACGGATATCAAGCGGAGAAGGAACAGTTGAGTCTCCAGGGCCTGAAGGGGGATAAACCCGGTGAGCCAGGCCATCAGCCGGTAATACAGGGGAGGATGGAAGTGGACATTCTGGTACCCGGACGTCCACACATCCGCGAAATTCACATCTTGGCCCGGCACATAAGGTCCCACGGCAAAGCCAAAACGCCAGAAATCATACTTGGCCATGGAGCGGGTGATCGCGACTTCCAAATCCAAGTCCCGCTCATTCCACCCCGGCGCGTGGCCCAACTCGTCCACCAGGCGAACGTACTCAAAGTGTCGCGGCTCATCGGGAAACTGCCACGGCGGGATCCAGACGGCATAGAAGAGGAGGTGGAAGAAACCCGCGATCAGAGCGACGATGTACGCGTGTCTCCAGGAAAGCTTCGGGATCCTCATGTCTCATTCCGCTCGGTGATGTACGTGGTGACGACCAAAGTGACCAGGGAGAGGCCAAAGAGACCCGCGACGGTCACATACAGCCCCCAACGGTGCCAAAGACCGGGACGATATACGGTAACCCGCTCCTGGAAGGTGGTCAACGTCGGGGTGGGGGTGGGCCAAGGGGATTGGGAGGCTTGGCTCGACGCCATGCGAGCCAAGCCCGGCGCCCGTTCGGAGGAACGGGGGCGAGAACCTGTGAAGGGAAGCCAGGGCACATAGTGCTTGTGCTCCCAAGCAGAAGTCGTGGGGCGAAAGCCCGTGGAAGGAAGCCACGGCATGTAGTGCCTGTACTCCCAAAGGGGCGTGGGCGAGGGGGTAGGCGTGAAAGTGGGCGTGGGAGTGGGCGTCGGAGTAGGCGTTGGCGTGGGTTCCCCAATGGGCCCATCGGGCGAATCCACGTAAACGGGATCATGGGGAATGGGGACAACCACTTGGCCGTTTGCCGTCCCATCCCCGTCACCAGGGCCTCCATCCTCCACCACGGACTGGACATGACCGAACATGTCCGTGATCCGCACACGAGGCCAGGGGATGGGGATGTTTCGGGTGGCGTAGGATGAACCGTCCTTGTACCAGAGGACCCAGAATTCCTGGCCGTTCTTTTCGTACCGGTATCCCTCGATGGTATTCCCGTAATCCGAGGTCATCCCCAAAAAGCGGGCGCCCGTGAACTGGGCCACGCCAAAGCGATACACGTCAAACGCGGGCTTGGGAGACCCATCCTTCCGCAAAAGACCATGCGTGTCCCCCCCATCCCGAATCGAATACCAAACAAATGGCCGGTCGTACAGGACGGTGAGGATGCGGGCGAACAGGCGGAGCACGTAGCGGGCTTGTGTGTGTTCGGACACCAATTCCGGGTGGTTGGCGTCGTAGCTGCGCATGCCCGTCTCGGTGATGATGATGGGCTTGTCGGGGTAGCCGTACTGGGCCAGCTGGTCCTTCATATAATTGTACTTGGCCAACACGTCCTTACCGTAGCCGTAGTACTCCCAATACCACCGCCACGCGTAGTAAGTGTGGAAGTTCATCACGTCGAACCAATCCCCGCCCCGCCGTTTGTCAATGACCTCATCCAGAAAGTAGGGGTCGAACAAGCCGCTGCGGGGGTAGGGCGTGCCGGGGTAGTAGAACCAATCATGCGCCACGCCCCCGAACGCGACCACCGCGTCCGGGTCAACGCTCTTGATGGTCTGGTAGACCCCACGGAGGATGCGCACGTACTCGTCGTACCAGATCTCCCCAAAACACCCGCCGATGTCGATGTCCGGGCGAATGCGGTAGATTTTGTCCGGTTCGTTGTAGATCTCCCAGTACTTCACGTTGTAGGGAGGCTTGCTGTAACGGCGGACAAGGGTCTCCACAAAGCGGAGATAGGCCGACATCCTGTCCTCACGGACCGGTCCACAGGAAGGGGTGTCGTGGAGGGTGGGATGCTCCATTGCGGCCCAGGACGGAATGTCCCGGATGACCACGATGGGGTGTAATCCCAGGTCGGCCAGGCGCTGAAACCCCGCGTCCACCGGAGCCCAGTCAATCGCGGTATCCTCACGAGGCTGCAGTTGACCCCAAAAGACGGCCACGCGCACCCACGAGGCGCCCACATCGTGAATCGCCTGGATGTCCGAAGAGGTGGCCGCGGAAACAATGCCCCCGACGAATTCCACACCAAAGGGGGATTCAACCGCCTTTGGTGCCGCGGTCGGAGTGTACTTGCCCTGGATGGATGCCATCTCCGCGGGGGGAAGGATCAGGGATGAGATGACCAAGAGAAACACTACGGTTATGCCAATAAGCCAAGGGGTTCCTCGCTGCATTACTTAACCTCCGGCAGGTTGGTGCGGTGGGACGCCGGTGCTTGAGATGAAGTGGCAGTGGATTTTCGCCCATTATACCAACCCCATGGATGGACGGACAAAACTCGGGAGGCCGCCTGAAGGTGGACGCGTCGGGATCCCGGTGTCTTATCAATGCCCCACCGAAGAAAACAGTTTTGTCCGGGCTAACGTGGTCCCATCCGTGCCCGGCCGTCCTCCATGCTTTCTTCAAGAACGACGCGTGAGCCACAGCAGTGCGCCGGGCAGGCTGCTGGCATAGACGAGCAGTTGGTGGACCAGGGAGAGGGTAAACGCCAAGCGTTCGGGCACATTCACCAAGCTGTAAAAGAACACATACGCACTTTGCCCAATGCCTACCCCGCCCACAGACAGAGGAATCAACAAGGCAAAGGCGATAAGGGGGTTGAAGAGGAGTACATACAGGAAGGGCACACGGCCTGGCTGGAGCGCGTACGCGAGGATCCAATTCTCCAGCGAAGTCAACACCAAAACTCCCCAGGAAATGCACACCGCACCGACCAGGGCCCGGTACGCATGTCGATACGCGTTCAGCGCCTGGGCCACTCGATGGAACACGGGAAGGAGAGGACGAGCCGGCCCCATCCGCTGCAACACCTCCTCCAACCAACGCTTACTCCGCCGACTGAGCAAGATCCCCAACATCCCACCCATGCCCCCCACCGCGGCCCAAGCCAATGCCGTGAGCACCCGCACATTCTCCCATCCCTGGGGCGAAAGGTGCGTCCACCCCCTGGAAGCCGCGAGCAGAAGGACAGACCCGGCCACAGCTGCAGCCGTCAAAAACGCGAACAACCCCACCAACCGGTCGATGACCACGGAGACCGCGGCTTCGGAGCGCGCGGTGTGATGGGCCAACCCGTATCCTCGCACCACATCGCCCCCCACATTGGCCGGGAGCACATTGTTGAAGAAAGCGCCGATGAGCGTGTATTTCACCAACGCCCGGTAAGGGACCTGCACTCCCTGCGCCTGGAGGAGGACAAACCACTTGACGCTGCCCAGGAGAACGGCCCCCATGTACAGGAGAAAAGCCCAAAGGAGAAACGACCGTCGGATACCCTGGATCTGGAGGAGGACCTGGTGGACACCTCCGACCCGGTGGATGAGGTAGAGGAGCAGGGAGACACTGATGAGGATTTTGACCCCCAAGGTCAGTCGTTCGCGCACCATCTAATTACTTTCCTGCCCGCGGGTGACACCGGGTTCCACCACCGGGGTGATGACCATGGGCAGTTCTTCGAGGTGAGCTTT
>JAADDB010000198.1 GCA_013154135.1 Chloroflexota bacterium | reverse complement strand
AAGCTCAACACCGCGGCCACCACAATGGGCACGATCAACACCGCGGGCACCCGATAGCCGAGCAACCACAGGGCGACAGAGAGCAGAAATGCCACACCCATGCCCACCAAAGTCCAGCGGATCGCGGGGTTACCCGTTTCACATTCCAGGTGCCGGGGCGCCCCCTCCTCCGCGCCCATCTCCCCATCGACCCCATCAGCCCGCGCGTGGGGCGGGTGCGCGAACAGCCCCCCCATCACCCGGCGCAAGTAAAGGGGCAGACGGTCGTAGTAGACGACCAGGCCTCGGAGGACGCGCGCGGGCGTGAACCGATCCCGGCGGGTCAATTCCACGGCCAGGAAGGAGAGCGTGAGGAAGATCCAGAATCCCCAGATGTTCAACCACTTGCCCAAAGGCGTCTTCTGGGGCGCCCAGCCCACGCCGGACGCGGCCGTGGGGGAGTAGTGGGTGAAGAAAGGTCGGAAGATCAGGTACGCGAGGAGGGCCACCGAGACCGTCTGGAAGGCCCACAAGGGCCAGTTCACCTGCTGGCGGGCCCGCCACTGGCGCAGGAAGAAGGCCACGGCCAGCACGCCCAGGTATGTGGGCAAGTCCCACGTGTTGATGACCGCGAGCGCGCCCAGGCCCAGGGGAAGGAGGAAGAACTGCACCAGTCCGGCCCAGAACCCCTCCGCGAACCAGAACCGCCGCGCGCCCGCGACCAGGTTATACCCCATGCCCAACACAATCACCGTAAAGGGGATGCCCATCATGTGTGGGTGCAAGTCCGCGAAGAGGAAGGACCAGTAGGGGAACTCATTGATGGTGTACGGGATCACCCGGCTGGGGTCCCAGTAATTGTACTTGGGCAACACCACCTCGTGGGCCAGAACCTTGCTCAGTCCCACCAGCGCGCGCACCCATGTCTGGAGCCAGGGGAAAATGCTGTGGAAGTCGGATCCGCTCACCTGGGCCAGGTTGCGCAGGATGAGCCCCAATCCGTCCAGGTTGCCGAAGAGGGCCACGAACGCGGCCCCCAGCAGGCCCACGTACACCGCGGCCTTGGGATGGGTCCCGACCGTCATGTTGTACACCAGGCCACACGCGGCCAGCACCGTCAGCGCGAAGAGGGTGGGCACGGCCAGGTTGAACGCGACCGTGGGGGTGATGCCCGTCAACTTGATGAGCACATTGACCACCTGGTAGCCCCAGTAGTAGTAATTGATGGTCCCGCCCGCGAAGTAGGGATCATACGGGGGGAAATAGGGCGTGCGCGTGGTCGCGTTCAAATACGCGATCTCCATGAACTTCTCCCCCCCGTTCCAGGGCTGCCACAGGTCCGGGTTCAACAAGCGGATGAAGACGAAGAACAGGTAGGCGACCGCGAAAAGCCCTTCGTAGAAGAGGATGATCCGCCGGTTTGCCTGGAGGAAGGCCCTCATCTTCACCCAGTGCTGCCGGGCCAGGGCCCCGTTCACCAGTCCCACCACCAGGAGGACCAGGAGAATCAAAGGCAGGTCGTTGATCCAAAGGCGCAAGGAGGGCACCCACCAGGCCAGGTACGCGACCAGGAGCAGGCCGATGCCCCGGGCGAACGCGTACCCCCGGTCCCGCAGGTGGGGGAAGCCCAGGAAGGTCATGGGCCAGGCCAGGACGCCGATGAGCGCGACCGCGAGCCACCAGAGGACGATCGCGGGCACCGTGTGCTCACTGGCCCACCGGTTCCACCGCCACCAGCGCACTACGGGCATCTCGTCGAAGTCCATGTCCAGGAGCAAGGAGGGCCCCTCCCGTTCTTCCGGCGTGGGCGGCGGCGCCTGGGCCTGTTCCCCCTTCTTCCCCAGGAAGGGCACGAGTTTGAAGATGCGCTGGAGGAGGGTCGGGCCACCCACATCCCAGTGTTTGGCCCCCTCCCAGGTGCCCCCGAGGAGCCGGTCCCACTCCTCGTCGCTCAGGTCCCGCACCTTCTTGTAGATGAGCACCCGAGGATGGTCGTAGACCCAGAAACTCTCGTCCGCGCTGTCGTCGGGGAAGACGAAGGGCCCCAGTTGGGGGTAATTGTGCACGTCTAGCACGCGCACAAAGCCCAGTTGCTCCGCGAAGAAGAGTTCGTAAAAGCGCGTGGTCATGGGATAGCGCTGGGGCAGGCGGGGGATGGATTTGTACAGCCGCGCGGTGGCGAAGATGTAGTAGTCCGCTTCGCGCAGGTTGCGCTTGATGGTCTCGAACTTCTCCGGGGTGTCCTCATCGTACATGGGCATGGTGATGTAGCGGTAGCGGCTCGGGTTCGCGTTGGGCTCGGGCAAGGGCAGGGGGAGTTGGCGGTCCCAGTGCTCCACGGCCAGGCCCGCGCGGTCGGGCACGTTCGCGTAAATCCAGCGGGACGCGGTGATCCACGGGTGGGTGTGGCCGTACACGCCGTTCACGAACGCGAGGGACCAGAAGATCGCGTGTGCGAGGACTACCGCGGCCAGCCCGTAGGCCACCCATCGTCCCAGACGCCATCCTCTGGACCGGGCCGCGTGGGCGAGGGAGACGAGCAATCCCACGCCCAGGATGATGAGGGTGGGCACGATGGGCAGGGTGTAGCGCATGAACTTGGCCAGGAAGAGCCCGGTGGGCCCGAAGTAGAGGACCACCCAGGCCAGGAGCATCCACTCCCCCGGCTTCAGGCGGCCCCGCAGCGCGCGCAGGAACGCCCAGGCCAGTCCCAGCCATCCCAGCAACCCCAACGCCCATCCCATGCCCCAGCGAATGGACTGCTCGATGTGATAGAGGTAGGGCGTGGTGCCCCGGTACTGGCGAGTGAAGGGGAAATCCGCGTCCCCGCGCACCATCGCGCCCTGCTCCACCAGCACCGCCTGTTTGAAATTGGGCCAGTCCAGGATCACGTAAGGGGACGTGACCACAAAGATCACCAGGGCCACCAAGTACGTCGTTATCAACGACGAAGTCACCACCGAAATCAGGCGCTTGCGGGATGACGCGTGCAGTGGGGTGCCTGAGGCTTGGCGTCGGTACCACATGTACATCGCGATGACCGGCACGGCCAGGATGGGGAGTGCGCTGAACTTGCTGGCCACGGCCAGGGCCATGCCCACGCCCGTGAGCACCGCGTCCCGGGGACGGGCCTCCTCGGCCATGCGCATGCCCCCGTACACCGCGAGCATGGTGAAGGTGGTGGACATGGGGTCCACCGCGAAGAAGTGGGCCAACTGGATTTGGGTGACGGTGAACGCGGACAAGGCCGCGGCCAAGAGCCCCCACCATTTACCGTAGAGGCGGCGGGCAATCAGGTAGACCAGGAACACGGTGAGGGTGTCGCTCAGGGCCATGAGGATGCGGCCCACGAACGCGAAGCCCGGCGCGCTGGTCGCGGTGCGCAGATATTGGACCGTTTCCGGGGACGCTCCCAGCGCGTCCGCCAAGGGGGCCAGGTGTTTGGCCACGTTCGCGGTGAGGACTAGCAGGTAGAGGGGGAAGTGGCCGTAGGTGTAGGAACGACGGTGATTCGCGTTCACGTCCCAGAGGGGGTTCAGGGTGGACTTATGGGGCTTGAGGATGTCTCCCAGGTGTTCGGGCCAGTGGATGGTGGGCGCGTAGAACGCGACGGTGGAGAGTTCGTCCGGGTGTGCGAGTTGGCCTTCGTCCCACATCACGTGGTACGTGCGCAGGTAGAGCGCGGCAAGGAGGATCAGCAGGAGCAACGCGGTGCTGCCTCGGTCTTCCAACACCTTTCGCCACCGGGCCAGGGGAAAACCCCGCCTTGACTCCGGCCGTCCTCCCTCCAATGGAGGCACTTCACCAGCAGGTTGTTCCTCAACAGGTTGAACAGTCATGAACCTCGAACTCCGGAATAGCCATGGTTCCACCGAAATAGGGCAGGGGTTCCCACCCTACCTAAGGCGCCAAGGGTCGACAACACACGTTGATTATACGTATCCCGCTCACTTCGCCAAAGAAACGAGTAACAAGTAACGGGTCAGGGGCAGACGATCATGGTGGGGGATGAGTAACGATTGACGATTAACGATTAAGTGGGATCGGCAGGAGGATGAGGTTGGCTTGAATAAGGCTGAGACCGTAACGAGTAAAGGGTGAGAGCGCCCATCGCGGCTGGGTAGGACGATTCTCGGCGGTCACATATCCTACCAGAGCCCCCGCAGGGGGCTTCGCAAAACGATTGACGATTAATGAGTAACGATTAAGGGGGGGTTGGCTGAAGAGCGAGGTCGGGCGGGATGGGAGAGGTTATAACGTATAACGAGTAACGAGTAAAAGAGGCGGGAGGACCTCATATGGCCCGTGTGGGGCGATTCTTGGTCGTTCACGAACGGTAGGAGCGCACGGCCGTGCGCCCGCCTTAATCGTCAATCGTTAATCGTTACTCCTTACTCCATGCCCGTCCGCCGCCAAGATGCTACTGAAAACGGCTAGGACGCGCATTCGTGAGGGGACAGCCGGGAATCCGCCTTAATCGTCAATCGTTACTCATCAATCGTTACTCCCTGCCTCCCCTACACATCAAACACAATCGTCGCCTCGACGCCCTGAGGTGTCTCACGGATCTCCAGCTCGTGGTACGTGGCGGCCTTGATCTTGGATAACTCCGTCTCGCCCACAAAACCCCGCACAGTAGCTTCCAAACGCTCCGGGCTGAGATGGTGGATCTCCACGTCCGTGAAGATCTCCCCGTACGTTTCCGAATAGAAGAGCAGTTCGTTGAGCCAGGCCACGAGAAGGGAGGGGTAATCCACCCCTTCCACCACGACCCGACGTTCCACCTGGGGCCCGGTACGCCGCGCGGGGCCCATGAGGTCATACATGGCCAAAGCCGCGTTGCGAAAGAGATCCGCGTAATCCCGCCCCCACACCCGGATCTTCCAATCCGCAGTGTGTTCCAACTCCTCATAGGGAAGACGTTTCTTCGTCACAACACCCCTCCAGGGCCAAAATCCGGGCAGCCTCGGCCACATCCTCCCGGATCTGCGCTTTCAACGCGCTCACACTGTCAAACCGCCGCTCCTCTCGCAGGCGTTCCACAAACTCCAACCGCAAAGCCCGATAGTAGAGATTCCGCTGAAGCCCAATGATGTGGGTTTCCACTGTCCGGGTGGGATTGCTCCCCGCGACCGTGGGACGATAGCCCACATTCGTCGCACCGGGCCACCGCTCACCGTTGAGATACACCCACGTCGCGTACACACCGTTAGCCGGGATCAACCGGTTCGGCGCGAAGGCGAGGTTTGCGGTAGGCACGCCCAACTGCGCGCCGCGGCCATCCCCGTGAATCACAATACCGCTGAGGGTGAAATAGCGCCCCAGCAACCGGGCAGCCCGCCGCACATCCCCCTTCTCCCCCACCAGTTCACGGATGTAATTACTGCGCACCGGCTCCCCGTCAAGGAGGAAGGGGGGGACCACGTGGACCGAAAATCCCTGCTCCTGCCCCAACTCCCGCAGTCGGTCCACAGTCCCTTCCCGATTGCGGCCCAACGCGAAATCAGGCCCGACCCACAGGGACTCCATCCCCAGCCGGGAGACCAACTCCTGGGTGAAGGTACGAGCCGCCATCTGGGCCACTTGCAGGTTGAACCGCACCACCGCGACCACCTCCACCCCTACCGCCTCCAACAGGGCCAGGCGCTCCTCCCAGGAGGAGATGTAGGCCATGCGCTCACCGGGGTGTAAGACCAGGCGAGGGTGGGGTTGGAACGTGACCACGGCCGGAACTCGCCCATGGGCTCGGGCATCTTCAACAACGTGCCGGATCAAATGCTGATGTCCCAAATGCACCCCATCAAAGTTACCGATGGTTACCGTAGTTTTCCCCTGATAGCGATACGTGAACAAGTTCTGTATGACGTGCATCGTTCCTTATCTCCTGAGACGAAACCTTGGTTCTCCGTCATCTCACCCCGACGTGTACATCAAGACCTTCCGCGGACGCCAGAGGGCTTTTTCCGGATCCCAACGGAGCATGGCCACCAAGCGGCCGGCCACATATGCCCGACGCCACATCTCCTCCCCCTCGGGCGGTGGCACATCCGTCAGCGGCTGGCCATGCCGGACCCGCTGCCACTGGGCGTCGCTCAAATCCACCCGCGGGATGTGCTGGATGCCCGCGTCCACGGGCAGGAGATACGTCTGCCAATCCGGGCTCTCCAACAATTGGGCCAAGGGTACAGCCTCTTCCACCCGGAACGGCCCGCTGGCCAGACGTCGCAGCTCCACCACATGTCCGACCGTTCCCAGCGCCCGGGCCACATCCCGGGCCAGGGAACGCACATATGTGCCCGCGCTGCATCGAACCCGCAGCGTCAACAAGGGCGGCTCCCACGCCTCCAGCGTCAACTCGTGGATGACCACGCGCCGCGTCTTGGGCTCAACCGGCACGCGGTCCCGGGCCCACTCGTACAGACGCCGACCTCGGTGGCGGACGGCTGCGTACAAGGGCACTTGTTGTTCGATCTCGCCGACAAACCCCTCGAGCACCTTGCGGATATCCCCCTCTTCCAGGGAGGGAACCGGCTTGCGCTCTACCACCTGTCCTTCCGCGTCCAGCGTGTCCGTCTCCTCTCCCAGACGGATGGTGAAGCGATACACCTTCTCGTGATCGGCCATGAACTCGACAAGGCGGGTCGCGACGCCCACCACAACCACCAAAACTCCGGTGGCCATGGGATCCAGCGTGCCCGCGTGGCCCACCTGGCGGTGGCGGACGAGCTTGCGCACTGCGTCCACCACGTCGTGGGAGGTCATGCCCGTGGGTTTGTCGATGTTGAATATCCCGTGCACCCGGACGTCACGTCGCTTGCCCCGGCTCATCCCCCTACCTGTTGGCGCACACTCTCCCGCAGCAGTTGCAGCACACGGGGGATCACTTCATCCAAGGTCCCTTCCACAGTAGCGCCCGCGGCCTGGGGATGCCCTCCGCCCCCGAGGGCAAAGGCCACTTGGGACACATCCACGCCGGGCCGAGAACGGAGGCTGATGTTCACCCGTGTCCCCTCCTTTTCGGTGAAGACCACGCCCACGTACATCCCTTCGGCCGAGGCGATGAAGGAGACCAGGCCCCCGTCGTTCTCCTCCATGTGCCCGGACTCGCGGCGCATGGCCTCGGTGATGACCGTCCAGATGATGCCCTCGGGTTCCACGTGCAGGTGGGGCAAGGCCAAGGCCCACAGTTTGATGAGGGAAAGGGGTTTGCGGTTGAAGGTGAGCTCTGTGATCTCACCGATGGGTGCTCCCAGCTCCACCAGGTGGGTAACAACCCGGAGGACTCGGGCATTCACGTTGGCCGTGCGCAGGCCGCGGGTGTCGGTCAGCAGACCGGTGAGCACGTAGGTGGCCACGCGGGTGGACATGGGCCAATCAAAGGCTTGGGCCATGTGGTACACCATTTCGCAGGCGGCCACCGCGCGCGGTTCCACCCAATTCACCGTCCCGAAGAGGGTGTTCGTCGCGTGGTGGTCAATGTTGACCAAAGTCAGATGGCCGAACGCTTCCCGGTCGTACGGTTCCCCCATGCGGTCCACATCGCTCAAATCGATGCTGACCAACAAATCCACATCCGGGGGGATAACGTGTTGGATTTCGTGGACGCCGGGCAACCAATTCACCTGATAGGGTGCGGGATCTTGGCAAACGGGTGTTGCCACTTTGCCCCGCTCCCGCAGCAGGTGAACCAACCCCAACATGGAGCCGATCGCGTCTCCATCCGGGGCCACATGGGTGATGACCGCGATGTTCTCCCCGTCCTCCAAGATTTCTTTGAGCTCCGGCGGCACGGGGAGGGTGTCGGATACATGTGTGTGCGACATGGATTTCTCCTAATTGTTGATTCTGCTGAAAGGTCTCCGTTGGTCTCCGTTGTGCCTTGGCGGCGTGCGTAAAGAGTAACGATTCAGAGGGGCGAGCCGGGTCATGCCCCATCGCCCGGGCTGAATGCCAGGATGCCCCTTCGATACCAGTCCCCATTGGCGGCGGACGGGTCATGGATTAACGAGTAACGATTAACGATTGACGATTAAGAGGGGTAGGCCGGATTTTTCCTCCGTCGCCCCGTACTAGGCAGGCGCATGGCCATGCTCCCTACCGTTCGTGGACCGCGATGTGCGGTCATGTCCGCCTACCCGTGCCTGATGGACGGACAAAACTCGGTTGTACTTTGGCGGCGGACGGGCCCGAGCCTTGGCGGAGTGCCGGCGTTCTCGCCCCGTGCATAGAAAGAGTTTTTGGTGGGTGCTGGCCG
>JAADDB010000320.1 GCA_013154135.1 Chloroflexota bacterium | reverse complement strand
AGAACCATCTCCCACCCCGATGCCCACCCTACCTCCCGTCATCATCTCCATGACCCCGGCGCCCGGCGCAGAAGCCCCACCGGACACGCCCATCGAAATCCACTTCAGCGCGCCCATTGACCCAAAGAGCGCACAAGACGCCATTGAAATATCCCCCCGCGTGCCCGGAGAAGTGGAAGTAACCGGGAACACCCTGCGCTTCCGGCCCCGGCACCCCTTCCCTTGGGAAACCGACGTCAAAGTCAGAGTCAAGACCTCGGTCAAAGCCGTCAACGGCCTTCCCCTCCTCCGTCCCACCTACTACCGGTTCACCACCATGGCCCCCCTGCGGATCGCCCGACACTATCCCCCCAACAACGGGCGGAACATCCCCATCGACACCACCATCCGGCTCACCTTCAACCGCCCCATCGTCCCCCTGGACCGGACCAACCGGCCACTCCCCCTGCCCTCCTGGCTCCACATCCAGCCCGAACTGACCGGACACATCCGATGGGTGGGGACCAGCCTGCTCGAATTCACCCCGGACCCCTTACCCCGGGCCGGGACCCAATACACCGTCACCGTGGACACCTCCCTTCACTCCCTGGACCAAGTACCCCTGTTGGAGCCGTACACATTCACCTTCCAAATCGCCTTTCCGCGGGTCAAACAAGTCACGCCCACCTACATCTCCCCCGACCGGAAATACATCTGGCCCGACAAACCCATCACCATCACCTTCAACATGCCCATGGACCCCGCGTCCGTGCGCGAAGGCGTCCGCCTGGTGGACACCCGCACCGACGAACCAATCCCCCTGGCTTTTAGTCAAGTGGACGACCGGACATGGGTCATCACCCCCACCCGGACCTTGCCCTTGGGCGCCATCTACCGGGTGGAAATCACCTCCCGCGTGCGCGCGGCCGACGGGAAAACGCCCCTAAGCCACGAAAGACACTACACCTTCCGAGTCGTCCCACCCCTGCGAGTGGCCAAAACACGACCGAAAAACGGCAGTACAGGCGTAGACCCCTACACCCCCGTCCACGTATTCTTCGAGGGCCTCCTTCAGCCCGACAGCCTGGCCCACCGGGTACTCATCACCCCAACCCCCTCCTACGTGTACAGCCATACCTGGGACTCCCAACTCTTCCTGGACTTCCCCAAAAAAGCCCAGACCACCTACACCATCACCCTAAAGGCCGGCATTCGGGACATCTTCGGCCACGCGTTGGGCGAGGACTTCTCCTTCCACTTCACCACCGGCGACTACCCGCCCCACCTGATGACCAACTGGCCGTGGGGAACCGTCTTCTTCCCCGTCCACCAACCGGTCAGCATCACCATCCGGGAGATGAACCACACCGCGCTCGACATCCGACTCTACCGCATCGCACCCGACAAAGTCCCCCAGCGCGTGCCCGGCTACGCCAGAGGCCCCATGTGGGGAGAGGAACCGGAACTCCTGTGGGAAAAGCACATCCAACTCCCGGAGGAAAAGAACACCTGGCACGTACTCACCATCCCCTTGGGGGGGGACACCCCGCGGGTGTTCGAGCCCGGTGTGTACCAAGTGAACCTGCACATCCCGGGCAGAAGAGGAATCCCTGAGGAAGACCTCATCTACACCCTTGCGGTCGTCCCCTACAACGTAGTCCTCAAGACCTCCAACGAAAACGCGCTCGTGTGGGTCACGGACATCCGGACAGGGGAACCGGTATCCGGCCGCGTTGTGCGCCTCTTCGTGGGGGAGGAAGCGAGGGAAGAGGGCAAGGGCACGACCGACAAAGAGGGGCTGGTCCGCGTCTCCATCACCCGGCAGAAGCCGTGGGAGAGCGTGCGAGCCCTTGTCTACGACGAAAAGGGGAACATCGTCGGTTTAGCCGCGGACGTGTGGGATGACGACATCAACCCGTGGGCCTTCCGGCTGCCCGTCGACGCCATGCAAGGCCACCGGGTGGCCTACATCTTCACCGACCGCCCTGTCTACCGGCCGGGCCAAGTCATCCACTGGCGACTCATCGTGCGTGAGGACGAGGACGGGGAATATCGACTGCCGCCCGCGGGCACCCAGGCCGCCTTCAAAGTCATGGACCCCAACGGGGAGCCCGTGTTTGAGGGGAAAGCCACTTTGGACGAATTCGGCACCGCGTCGGGAGACATCCCCCTGCCCAAGGACGCGGCCATCGGCTACTACTTCTTCTGGGCGGAAGGACTGCGCATGTTAGAAGACCGGGTCATCCTGGTGGCCGCGTACCGGAAACCGACCATGGAAGTCACCCTCACCCCTGCTCGAACCCACGTCGTGGCAGGCGAGACCGTCCAGGTGACCATGACCGCGCGCTACTACTTCGGTGCGCCGGTCCGTCATGCGCGGGTGGAATACACCGTCGTCGAAGCGCCTTACACCTTCTCCTGGGAATGCCCGGCCGGAGAGACGTGTCCTCCCTACTCCTTCTCCGACCGGGACTGGTGGCAGTGGGAACCCTTCCCCCAGCCCGGCGCCCCTCTGGCCAAGGGGAAGGGCCGGACGGATGAACAAGGGCGCTTCGTCCTCACCCTCCCCGCGAAGCTGAAGGAAGGGGAAGGAAGCCGTCGTTGGCAGGTAGAAATGGCCGTCTACGACGTGAACGGTCAAGTCGTGGCCGGACGCACCTCGGTCATCGTCCACGCGGCGGGCGTGTATCCCGGCATTGCCGTCCGATCCTACGTGGTCCGGACCGGGCATCCAGTCACCGGGGACGTGATCCTGGTCGACGTGGAAGGGCATCCCCTAGGACATCGGGATGTGACCGTGGTGGCCCTTCGCCAGAACTGGCATAACGTGCGGAAGAAGGACGCGGATGGCATCTACCGCTGGGTGTCGGAGGTGGAGGAAACCCCGGTCTACACCACCACCGTGTCCCTGGACGCGGACGCGCGCGGGACCTTCACCTTCACCCCCGAGAAAGGAGGCTCGTACCGGCTGCGGGCCATTGCCCACGACGACGCGGGCCGCGAAGCCCGCTCCAGCGCCTTCATCTGGGTCACCGAGGAGAACTACGTCGCCTGGCGGCGGGAGAACAACAACCGCCTCTTCCTGGTCGCGGACCGGAAGACCTATCAGGTGGGGGACACGGCCCACGTGCTCATCCCCTCCCCCTACCTGCCCCCCGTCCGAGCCCTCGTCACCCTGGAACGCGGCACCATCCGCCGGGCCTGGACCATCACCCTGACCACGAACAGCCCTGTCCTGGACATCCCCATCACCGAGGACATGGCGCCCAACGTGTTCCTCTCCGTGGTCCTGATTCAGGGCACAGAGCAGACCGGAACAGGAGAACCCTCCTTCCGGGTGGGCTATGTGGAGCTGGACGTGGACGTGAGCCATCGCCTCCTTCAGGTCCAGGTGGAACCGGAACGGAAAGAGTACCATCCTGGGGACACAGCCCGCTTCACCGTCCGGGTGACGGACAAGGATGGAGAACCCGTGGACGCGGAGGTCACCCTGGCCCTGGTGGACAAGGCCGTCCTGGCCCTCTTCGACCGTCCTACGCCCATGGCCCAGATCTTCTACCGCAAGCGGGGCCTGGGCGTTCGCACCGGCACATCCATGACCCTGTTCCCCCGCCGCATCCAATGGCGGGAGTACGAAGGTGGGAAGGGAGGCGGCGGTGGTGGCGGCGGAGTGCCCGACATCCGTGAGGAATTCCTGGACGTGGCCTTTTGGGAGCCGGCCTTGCGCACCGGCGTGAAAGGCCTGGCCCAGGTGCAGGTGCCTCTGCCGGACAACTTGACCACGTGGACCATGTTGGCCTGGGCCGTGGACCGGGAGACGCGCGTGGGAGAGGGGAACGCGGAGATCCTGGTGACCCAGGATTTCCTCCTCCGCCCGGTACTGCCCCGCTTCTTCACCCGAGGGGACGCCGCGACCATCGGCGTGGTCGCGCACAACCGCACGGATACGTCCCTGCGGGCCCGGGTGACCATGACCGTGGAAGGCGCTCAACTCCGGGGGGAAGCCACCCAAGAGGTGGTCATCGCCCCCCACGGCGAGGAAAAGCTCACCTGGGATGTGACCGATGTGCGCGGTGTGAAGGGGGAGGCGGAACCCGTGTTCCGGGTCACCTGGGTGGGGCAGACGGATGTGGCCGGGTTGAGCGATGGACTGCGCATGACCATCCCCGTCCGATATCCGGTGCCGCCCGACGTGGTGGCCATGGCCGGGATGGTCGACCTGAACGAGACCCGGATGGAGGTCGTCTACATGCCCCCGGACCGGGAGCCCGACATGGGGCATCTGCGGCTGGATGTGGACGCTTCTTTGGCCGCGGGCATGTTGGACGGGCTGCGCTATCTGCGTCACTACCGCTGGGAGTGCACGGAGCAGACGGTTTCCCGTTTTCTGCCGAACGTGATCACCTGGCGCACGCTGCGTCGGCTGAAGGTGGAGAACAAGGAGCTGGAGCAAGCGTTGCCCGACCTGATCGCGGAAGGAGTCCGGCGGTTGCAGGACCAGCAACACATGGACGGCGGCTGGGGGTGGTGGAAGGGAGGAAAGAGCTCCGTGTACTTGAGCGCGTACGCGCTCTGGGGCCTGACGGAAGCCAAAGCCGCGGGATTCCCCGTGCCCGAGCGCACCCTGTCCGCGGGGGCCGACTTCCTGGCCCGCAAAGTGCGCACCTTCACCCCATCGGAGAAGGTGCAGGAAAACAACGCCATGGCCATGGCCCTGTTCGCTTTGAGCACTTACGCCCAAGAAAACGGGGTCGTCCACCCGGGGCTGTACCCCGCGGCGGTGAACTTGTACGAACACCGGGAGGATCTGAGCATCTACGGTCGGGCGCTGTTGGGGCTCACCTTTGGCCTCCTGGAGGATCTGCCCTTGGAGAAGCCCGCATCGGCCAGACCGGCCCACGCGTACGTGCAAGACATCCTGGACGACCTGCTCCGCCTGGCCGTACTGGACCCCACAGGAGCTCACTGGGAGGAGGCGCAACCGGATTACGCGAACATGGGCAGTGATGTGCGCACCACAGCCATGGTCCTGCTCCTCCTGGCCCGCGAGGACGCGGAGAATCCCTTGGCGCCCAACGTGGTCCGATGGCTGATGGCCCAACGCCGGGGAGCCCATTGGAAGCACACACAGGACACCGCGTGGTCCATCATCGCACTGGGCGAATGGATGGAAGTGACCGGAGAGCTGCACCCCGATTACGACTACGAAGCCTGGCTCAACGATGTGCTGTGGACCCGCGGGCGAATGCAACCCGAGGACGTGGGAGTCACCCACACGGTGATGACGTCCGTCGTCCACCTGAACCAGGACGCGGCCAATTGGGTCCGGCTCCAGCGGATGGTCTCCCCAGGGGAGAAGGGCACCGGCGCGATGTACTACCGGCTCCAGTTGACCACGTATCCCCCGCTGGAGGACATCAAACCCGTAAGCCGGGGTATCCGGGTGGAGCGGTGGTTCACCAAGGATGAGGATGAAACGCGCATCTCCCAGGCCCGAGTGGGAGAGCTGGTCACCGTACACGTGCGGGTCATCGCCCCCCGGGGGTTGCACTACTTCATGCTGGAGGATTTCTTCCCCGCGGGCATGGAGCCGGTGGATGTGCGGCTGAAGACGTCGGTCCAGGCCGGAAAAGAGGGGAAAGAGGTGAATGTGAAGCCCTTGGAGCATCCCTCTTACTGGTGGTACTGGACCCCCTCCCATGTGGAGTTGCGGGATGACCGGGCCGGGATTTTCGAACGATTCTTGTCGCCCGGCACGTATGAGATCACCTATCAGGTGAGGGCTTCGGTGCCCGGGACGTACGTGGTCCCGCCCGCCCGCGGTTCCCTCATGTACGAACCGGAGGTGTTCGGCTGGAGTAAGGTGGACACGTTCGTTGTGACGCCTTAGGGGAACGAGTAAGGGGAGACGGGAGGCCACGCTCGTAAAACGCTGCGGAGGCGTGGCCCCATACGTGGCCCAGGCTGGACCGGGGTTATCGGTCCATCAGCCTGGGCCCTTTCACCCACACGAGCAACCCCATGCCGAACAACATGGCCAAAAGGCCCAACAGACCTCCTTCAGGCCCGAAGGCCCCACCGGTCCACACATCCGGGCCCGTCTCCTGGGTGAAGAGAAGAGAAGCGTACAAGCCCGCCAGCCCACTCACCGGGAACCCGAACACATTGCCCTGGAAGAAATTCCAGGCGATGTGGAGGCCAATGGGCAGGGCCAGCTCATCCGTCAGGATGTACGCGAGCCCGAGGAACAGGCCCGCCACAATCAGATTGACCGTGCTGAAAAGGGTCACGTTGGGGTTGCCCAGGTGCAAGAGCCCGAAAAACGTCGAGGAGAGAAGCCACGCGGCCACCACCCCCCCTCGTTGGCCCAACGGTGGAAAGCGAAGCCCCTCGGCCAGGTTACGGATGAGGTATCCCCGCGAGATGAGCTCCTCTGCCAGGCCCACCGCGATGAACATGAGAAGTCCCTTGGCCCAGTTAGGCCAAAAGCTCCCTTGGGAGTCGTACGTGTGAAAAACGCCCACCACCCGCACCCAGCCCAACAGCCATTCGGTGAGGAAGATGAGGGACATCAGGAGCGCACCCAAGAGGAAGCCCAACCCCAAATCCCGCCACCACCCGCGATTCAAGTGAAAGCCGTACTCCGCGAAGGGCCGTCGGTCCCACACCCGAGCCGCAATCCAAGCAGCCAGCAGACTGCTCCCCGCGTTCACCAACGAACTGCTCAAAAGATCCGAACCCAGGTGCAAAAAGCGGACCGCCGCGTAAATGAGAATGATCAACGTGAGGAAGAACAAGAGCAATCGCCAAAACGTCCGTGGCCGCCTTTGTTCCGCGTTCCAGAACGGCATAAGCAAAATGCGCATGGCGCACCTCCTTAGGGATCGTGAACCACCGCGAGAGACAGCCGTCCGCGTACCCGCCCGCAGCGAATCACATATCACACCTCACCCATACGGCACACCCAGGTGTACTCGCCATCGTGACATCCGGAGCACGGCGTGTAGCACAGGTTGAGGGGCTTCCACGTCAGCCCTTCCACCCGGCAAGTGGGCAGCGCCTCCCCCAAAAGGAGCAGGGCCGGGGTGTGCGGCTCCTGAGTCGGACAACGGTGCCACGTGGGCCGCAGGACAAGGGGCACGTTGTCGAAAAGGAGGTGAATGTGCGCGAAGTACGCGAGCCCCAAGGTCAGGCCCAGGCCTTCCTGGTACACCCGTTGGGCCCGAGGGACGTCGTGGGTGTAGAGGGAAAGCTCGAACAGGCCGAGCACCCGTGGGGGTTCGGACGAATCCGAGGCCGCGGGAATGCGTTGCCCCCTTTGCCAGCCCGCCACGTCCACCTCCTGAACCACATCCACCGGATTTCCCTCCGGGTCGATGAACGTCAAACGGGCCAGGCCCGGGACCACCTCCTCAAAGACCAGGGGACGGCCTTGGGCTTGGAGCCAGGCCTTGGCCTGGGCCACATCCTCCACGGCCAGGGCCGGGACAACGCCGTGGGGCCCCCGGGTGGAACAATTCCCCCGGCCGGAGCACACACGCCACAAAATCCCGTCGGGCAGGCGAAAGCCCCCCTCTGCTTCGACCCAGCCCTTCCATTGGGCGTAGAACGCCCGCGCGCGGGAAACATCCCGGGCCCAGAGGAAAAGCCCTGCCAGGGAAAGGCCGCTCATTCCCCCACCACCTGCACGATAATTCGCCGCTGACGGGGCCGGTTATCGAAGTCGATGAACGTGATCTGCTGCCACGTGCCCAGCAATAAGCGACCCTCGCTGAAAGGGACGGTGAGGGAAGGGCCCAACAGGGCCGCGCGCACATGGGCATACCCATTCCCGTCTCCCCAGCGGAGGTTGTGGAGATATTCCCGGTGTTCCGGGGCCAGTTCCTCGAACAACCGCTTCAAATCGGAGAGCGCGCCGGCTTCGAATTCGATGGTTGTTATGCCGCTGGTAGAGCTGGGAGAGAAAACCGTCACAATACCCGACCGGATCCCGGATTCCCGGACGATCCGTTGCACCTCGCCGGTGATGTCGTGCATATCGGTGTGGCCTTGTGTGGCCAAATGGATCGTGCCTGTGTAGACCATCATATCACCTCCATAGGTATGAAACATTGGCTCAACTGAAAGACCACGGCGCGGGATGGATCTCCGGCCGACGCATTCGCCGCGGTTCTCAGTAGCACCCCGGCGGCGGACGGGTTCGTAGAGTAACGATTAACGATTGACGATTAAGGCGGGCGCATGGCCGTGCGGCCTTACCGTTCGTGAACGGCGATGTGTGGTCATGTCCACCTACCCGTGCCCGGTTGACGGACGAAACTCGGTCGTACCCCGGCGGCGGACGGGT
>JAADDB010000181.1 GCA_013154135.1 Chloroflexota bacterium | reverse complement strand
AAGCCCGGCCAGCACCCACCAAAAACACTCTTCCGGCACGGGGCGAGGACGCCGGCATCCCGCCAAGGTGCGGTCCCGTCCGCCGCCGAGGTGCGGCTGAATTTTGTTCGTCACCCAGTGTCTTTTGTCCAAACGCCAGTAAGATGGGCAGTGTGCGTTTGGCGCTCAATCTGCCTTCCTGCAAAAACTCTTCTCTAACCCCTTACTCATTATCCTCGTAAGGCTTCAGTTAACGGGGGGCTGAATCCGGCTGTGAATGTTCGAGGATCTGTCCACCAATTCTGGAGGGCCTATGCCCTACGGATGACCCATTGCTTTTGGGAAGGTTGGGGTATAAGATGAGGTTGGGGTGGGGAAGGAATGAGTGACGGAGAGCTTCCCGACCTAAGTATGGGGCAGCGTTGGGTGGTCGGTCGTCTAACATGGGATGGGAAATGGTAGCGCGGCAGAGGGCGAGGACGCGGGAAACCCGCCGCAGCGCGGACTCGTCCGCGGTCAAAAGGCTACCGATCCTTTTCGGCCGATTAGGTGCTTATCTTGCACTTTTGACAAATTGTCAGGTATAACGGAGATTGTTGTCAGTTTTGGCTCACAAAAGGCATTCCGGTCGCGTTTATAATAAGAGTATGAACGGTTTGCCTTCTAGCAGCTCATGGGCAAAATGTATGGGCTGAGCAGTTTGTCCCGTCTGCCACAGGGCGGACCAGGAGGGCAATGCCATCATCATCGCACAGGAAGGGGCCAATGCGCACCTGGGTTTGGCGGGCACTCGGTGTCATCGTTGTATGGGCAATGCTGCTGACCGTTTCTTTCCCTTCATGGGCGAACTCCGCGCGATTTCCGGCTCCCCCCTCCCAGGATGATCGGGTCCGTCTTGTGGTGAAGTTGCAACCCCACGTTTCGTGGGAGGGCATGTCTTCTCAGGTGCAGTCGGTTTTGGATGCCCACGTGGAAGAGTTCTTGCCCCCCCTGAACGTGTACGTCCTCTCGGTGCCCGCTTCCCAGCTCGAAATGGCTCAATCCCTCCTTCGCATATCCCCTAACGTGGTTTACGTGGAAGTGGACCACACCGCCCAGGCCACGTTTGCCCCCAACGACCCCGAGTTCTCCCTGCACCAGTACGGCCCGCAGAAAATCATGGCCGACCGCGCGTGGGATATCACCCACGGCTCTCCCGATGTGTTGGTGGCGGTGGTGGATACGGGCGTGGATTCCCACCATCCCGACCTGGAGGGGAAAGTGGTCCTGGGCCCGGACTATGTGAACGGGGACGAGGACCCCCAGGATGATAACGGCCATGGCACTCACGTGGCCGGGATCATTGCTGCGGCCACCAACAACGGCATCGGTGTGGCCGGCGTGGGATTCAACACACGGGTGTTGGCCATCAAAGTCCTGGACGAGCGGGGCAGCGGGTATTACAGCCGTATCGCACGGGGCATCCTCTACGCGGCGGACCACGGTGCCCGGGTGGTGAACCTGAGCCTGCGGGGCACCATCTCCTCCGCGATCCTGGCCGATGCTGTTCGATACGCGTGGGATCATGGGGCGTTGGTCGTGGCTGCCGCGGGGAACGACGCCTCGACCAAGGCCGTGTACCCGGCCGCGTACGAACACGTGTTGGCGGTTTCGGCTACGGATTGGGACGACCAATGGTGGCATCTTTCCAACCACGGGGATTATGTGGACCTCTCCGCCCCGGGTGTGGGCATTTACAGCACGGATTGGGCAGGAGGCGTAGGCCCTTACACCTCCCGCAGCGGGACATCCATGGCCACACCTCACGTCGCGGCGACTGCGGCCCTCATATGGGCTGTGAATCCCCATCTCTCCCAGGAAGAGGTGGCCCGTGTGCTCGAGGAAACGGCCGTGGACTTGGGCGATCCCGGGTGGGATCCCCATTTTGGGCACGGGCGTTTGAACGCGTACCAAGCTGTGTGGAAAGCTCAATCCCTGGTTCCCCCGGCAACCGGTCGCATCGGCGATTGGGCTTGGGTTGACGCCAACGGCAACGGGGTCCAGGATTCCGGGGAACCGGGCCTGGCCGGTGTCCAGATCAGCCTGTACAGGGCCGATGGGACGTTGGTGGAGACGGTCACCACGGATGCGGAAGGGCGCTACGCGTTTGTGGACGTACCCGCGGGGCCCTATTACCTGACCGTTACCCCGCCGGCCCATTATGTTCTGACCCGGGCCAACGTGGGGGATGACGCCTCGGACAGCGATGTGGACCCCTCGACGGGCCGCAGCGAGGTCTTCACCCTGGCCCCCGGTGATGTCCAAGAGACCTGGGATGTGGGGTTGATCCCGACGGGTGGTATTTCCGGGCTGATATGGATCGACCCGAACGCCAACGGGTTCAAGGACGCCACGGAATCCACAGTAGTGCCTCACGTCCCCGTCCACATCACCGGTCAAGATGTCATCGGCCAACGGGTGGACGCTTATGTCTACTCGGACGAAAACGGCGTCTACTCCATCACCGCGCTCTTGCCGGGGAGATACCATGTGGAGGTTCCTTCTCGGCACAACGGTTACATCTTGACCACACCCGGTGAGCAGGATGTATCCCTCACCGCCCGGATTACCCGTCAGCGGGTGAATTTCGGCTACATTGCGCCCACCAACGTGATGTTATTGGACTTCCAGGCCTATGCGGGCGCGTATCAGATCAAGCTCGTCTGGCAGGTTCAGACAGCTTATCCCCCGCCGAGCTTTATTATCTGGCGGAAGGTGGGGGATGGGGAATGGACGCAGGTGACGCCGTTGCCCGTGTTGCCTGTGTGGGCGGATGGCGAGAAAGCCATGTACCGGTTTGTGGATTACATGCCTCATGTGCCCGACCGGGTGTACTACCGCCTGAGCATTGGTCGGATCCTCTATTTCGGACCTTGGGCCGTGGGCATCGCCCACGCGTGGGACCAATCCACGCGGGTCTACTTCTTCCCCATAACCGGCATTCGATAAGACCGACGACCGACCACCGACGGACGACGACCGACGGGCGACCAACGACGAACGACCACCGACGAACGACCACCGACGAACGACCACCGACCACCGACGACCGACCATCGACCGAGCCCCTCTCCCAGCCAACCCCTTAATCGTTAATCGTTACTCCGTTACTCATTACTCCCCGCGCTCCTACCTTCCCACGAATCCGGTTCCCGCGCTCGTACCGACTCGGGGTATAATGGGGTGGCTTGGAAAAGGGGAAAGGCCCCGGCATAGGGCGTGAATGGGGCGATAGCCCACGGTCGAGGGTGTCCGCGAAAGCTATGTCGAACAGGCCTACCTAGTCATCTACCCTAAAGCTTGGAACGGGGGACCAATGCGCAGGTACACATATCCATTTCGATGGGTCGGTTTTTGGGGTATCGTTTTGGCCCTGATATTTCTCACCGCGTGCCAGTCCGGTCGACCACTTCCCTTCCTCTCCGCGACGGAAACACCTCGTCCTTCCCCCACTCCTACCGCCACGGCCACACCGCCTCCTTCGCCGGAACCTGTCGCATCCCCCACGCCCAGCCGCCTCGAGCTCATCTGGTGGACGCCCATCTGGTTTTCGCCCGCGTCCCAGACCCCGGCCGGCGAATTCCTCGCCCATCGCCTGGCCCAGTTCTCCGAACAGCACCCGGATATCCAGGTGACGGTCCGGGTCAAGCCCCCCTACGGTCGAGGGGGCATCAAGGACTATCTCCTGGGCGCGTACAAAGTGGCTCCTTCCATCCTGCCGGATGTGGCCACAGTGGACATGGGGGACATTCGCACCTTTGCTCCGTTGGGCATCTTCCAGCCCCTGGAAGAACTGCTCCCCCCCGAATCGGTGGAGGCTTTCTACCCCGTGGCTCGACAGGGGGGGATGGTGGACGAGCATTTGTTGGCCATTCAGTTCGAAGCCGACCTCTTTCACCTCGCGTATCGTCAGGACCTTTTGAAAACACCTCCGCCCAGCACGTGGGAAGCTTTGTTGAACAGCGCCATCACCTACGAGACCCTCATCTTCTCCGCGGAGGATGAGGCCAGCGATGTGGTTCTGCTCCAATACATGGCTTCGGGAGGACCGTTGCCCTACGGGGAAGCGCCGCCGCTGGACGAACAAGTCCTGCTCAACATGTACAACTTCTACGACCAGGCGTACCGCCGTGGGGTGATCCCGGAGGAGAGTGTGCTTCCCCTGAGCGAGGACAATATATGGGAAGCGTTGTCCGAGGGGAAGATATCCCTGGGAGACACGCGGGCCCAGCTTTACGCGCGTAAAGGCATCCAACAACCTCACATGGCCCCTGCTCCCATCCCGACCTGGGATGGCAAACCCAAGACACTGGTGCAAGGATGGGGCATGGGCATCACCACCGGCGTGCCCGAACGCCGTCAAGCCGCGGTCCTGTTCCTCCAGTGGCTCCTGGACGCGGAAACCCTGGGGCCTTGGAGCGAGAAGGCCGGCTACATTTCCACGCGTCGGGATGTGCTAAAAGCCTGGAATGCTCCGCCCCAGTACGTGGACCTGCTGGACCGCCTTCTCCTGGGAGGACAGCCCTATCCGGCCCCGGCCGATGTCTCCCGGCTCCGTCATGCCCTGGCCGTGGGCCTTCACACCCTCCTGGTGGAAGGGCAAGCCCCGGAGGAAGCGGTGAGACGTACCGTGGAAAGTTACGGCGGACCCTAATACAGGGAGACCCACGCGGAGAAAGGGGATATAGAACATGGCCGTTATCCGGGAAGACGTGCTGCGACGTTTGGAGATCGACCCCGAGCTTGTGACCCAAATCCTGGAACACTTCATCCGAGAGGAAATCACCAAAGTCGGATTCCACCGGGCCGTCGTTGCCCTCTCCGGGGGGATTGATTCGGCCACCACCTGTGCCCTCTGTGCCCGGGCCCTGGGGCCGGAGAACGTCCTGGCCGTGCGCATGCCCTATCGCACCTCCAGCCCCAGCAGCCTGGAGGACGCACAAGCCGTCATCGACCGCTTTGGCGTCCAGAGCGAGACGGTGGACATCACCCCCATGGTGGAACCCCTGTTCGAGCGCTTTCCGGACATGGACAAAAAGCGGCGGGGCAATGTGATGGCCCGGGAGCGCATGATCATCATCTACGACCGGTCTGTCGCGTTCAACGGTTTGGTGGTGGGCACCGGCAATAAGACCGAGCAGCTCCTGGGGTACACCACCCTCTTCGGCGATTCCGCGTGCGCGATCAATCCCCTGGGCGATTTGTACAAGCGTCAGGTGCGACAACTGGCCGCTTACCTGGACATCCCTCCGCAGATCATCCACAAGCCCCCCTCCGCAGACCTGTGGGTGGGCCAGACGGATGAGGAGGAATTGGGCTTCACCTATGATGAGGCCGACCAAATCCTCTACCTTCTCTACGATGCCCGCTGGACCGTGGAGGACGTGGTGGAGTTGGGCTTCCCCCGGGCCCTGGTGGAGGGGATCGTGGAGCGGGTGCGACGGAATCAGTTCAAGCGGATGCCTCCGGTGATCGCGAAGTTGAGCTTGCGCACCGTGGGCATTGACTTCCGATATCCTCGGGATTGGGGGTACTGACATGACCAAGACGCCGGAGATTTTGGCCACAGGGAAACTCCCCCACTCACTCCTGCGCGGTCTGTTGCGGAAATACGGCCGCGGGGACGACCAGATCCTGGTGGGGCCCCACGTGGGCGAGGATGCCGCGGCCATCGCGCTGAGGGAGGATGTGGTTGTGGCAGGGATGGACCCCATCACCTTTGCCACAGACGAAATCGGGTGGTACGTGGTGCACGTGAACGCGAACGACGTGGCTGTGATGGGCGCCGCGCCTCGGTGGTTCCTGGTCACCTTCCTCCTGCCCGAAGGGCGCAGCACTGCCCAGGACGTGGAGCACATGTTCGCTCAGGTGGCCGACGCGTGCCGGGAAGTGGGCGCACACCTGGTCGGGGGACATACGGAAGTCACATACGGGTTGGATCGGCCCCTGGCCGTGGGCGTGATGCTGGGCGAAGTGGCCCGGGAGAAGTTGATCCGCACGGGGAACGCGCAACCGGGGGACGTGCTCATCCTGGCTCGGGGCGTGCCCATCGAGGGGACCGCGCTGATCGCTCGGGAGCGACGGGAGGATCTGCTGCGACGGGGGATATCCCCCCGGCTCATCGAGCGCGCGGCCAACTTCCTCCACGATCCCGGCATCAGCGTCGTCCGGGCGGCCCTCCTCGCGGCCGCGACCGCGGACATCCACGCGATGCACGACCCCACGGAGGGAGGATTGTTGACCGGCGTGTGGGAGTTGGCCGAAGCCTCGGGGGTGGGGATGTGGGTGGATGGGGACGCGGTGCCCGTGTTGCCGGAAGGCCGTGTGCTGTGCGATGTGTACGGGCTGGACCCGTTAGGCACCATCGCTTCCGGCGCGCTGCTCCTGACGTGCGCGGAATCGGAGGCCACGCCCGTGGTGGATGCCCTGGGCGACGCGGATATCCCGGCCCAGGTGATCGGCCGGGTGCTCCCGCGGACGGAGGGGTTGTGGATTCGGCGGGGTGGGAAGGCTCAACCCCTGTCCCCGCCCCCCGTCGATGAGATCGTGAAGATATGGTCCACCTGAGAGGGCCCCATGAGACGGGTGAAGGTGGTGGTGGACAGCGGCGCGGATCTGCCACCCGAGTTGGTGCAACGTTACGATATCCAGGTGGTCCCGTTGCGGGTGACGTTGGGCTTGGAGGACGTGAGTCATCTGCACGCGTCCCCTGAACGCTTCTGGCAACAGGCCCTCGCGTCGGGCCGGCGTCCTGCCACGGCTGCGCCCAGTCCGGAACAGGTGCGCCGTGTGTTCCACTCCCTGGTCCGCGCGGGGTATGATGTGTTGGCCGTCACCTTGACGGGAAAGTTGTCCGCGGTGTACGAGAGTTTTGCCTTCGCGGCCCGAGAATTCCCCGGCCGGGTCGCGGTGGTGGATAGCCGGTCGTTGAGTTTGGGGGTGGGGCTTGTCGCGTGGCGGGCCGCCCAGTGGGCCGCGGAGGGCATGTCTTTGGAGGACGTCCGGCGGGCCGCGGAGGCGCTACGTGAGCGGGTTTACGTGGCCGCGGTGTTGGACACCCTGGATTGGGCCGTGCACGGAGGACGTATCGCTTACCTCCTGCCGGTCATTCGCCGGGTGACCCGTCTCTTTCGGGTGAAGGTGATTTTGCGCGTGGACGCGGGACGGGTTCACTTGGGTGGGGTACAACGCACGTACGCGCGAGCGGTCCGGATGTTGGAGGATCAGGTGCTCGCGTTGGGGCCGGTGGAGACGTTGTGGATTCCCCACACGCGGCGGCCCCGACAGGCTCGCACTCTGGCCGAGCGGCTGGCCTCCCCCCTGGGCCTTCCTCTGGAGCACATTCTCATTCGGGAAGCAGGCCCTGTCCTGGGGAGCCACGTGGGCCCAGGCGCGTTGGGCGTGGCGTTGGTGATGAGTAACGATGAACGATTGAAGAGTAACGATTAAGTGGGGTTGGCGGGGAGAGGGGCTCGGTCGTTGGTCGTCCGTCGGTGGTCGTTCGTCGGTAGTCGTTCGTCCAGCTTTGCCCACCGGGGTTCGTGGTTCTACAGAGTTCACCGCAGACGAGGTGACATATGGAACCGGCACTCTATTTGAGAAATGTGCACAAGTGGTTCGGGTCCGTCCACGCGGTGGACGGCGTCAGCCTGGAAGTGTATCCCGGGGAGATCTTCGGGCTCCTGGGGCCCAACGGCGCGGGCAAGACAACCACCATCCGCATGATCATGCACATCCTGATCCCCGACGAAGGGGAAATCCGCGTGCTGGGCCGTCCGCCGGGGGAGACCCGGGAACGGGTGGGCTATCTCCCCGAGGAGCGAGGACTCTACCCACACCTCAAAGTGGTGGACCACCTGGTCTACCTGGCCGAGCTGAAGGGCCGTCCTCGCGCGTGGGCACGGGAACGAGCCCTGCACCTGTTGGAGCGGGTGGGCTTGGCCGACCGAACCGAGGCTAAGGTGCGGGAGCTGAGCCGGGGAATGCAGCAGAAGATCCAATTCCTCGCAGCCATCATCCACGACCCTGAACTGTGCATCTTCGACGAGCCCTTCCAGGGCCTGGACCCGGTCAACCTACAACTGATCAAGGACATCATCCGCGACCTCCAGCAAGCCGGGAAGACCATTGTCCTCAGCACCCATCAGATGAACCAAGTCGAGGCGTTGTGCTCCCGCATTGCCATGATCGACCACGGCCGTCGCGTCCTGTACGGCACGCTGGAGGAGATCAAACAAGCCCATTCTCCTTCCGTCGTCCTCGTACGAATCAAGGGCGCCCTTCCCCAACTCCCCGGCGTGGCGCGCGTGGCCCAA
>JAADDB010000204.1 GCA_013154135.1 Chloroflexota bacterium | reverse complement strand
GGCTGAATCTTGTTCGCCAGCCAGGGTCTTTTGTCCAAACTCCAGTAAGGACGGCGAAGGTCAATAGAGCGGATCGACATGATGAAGGGACCAAAGAAATGACAGAGACTTTGACGATTATCGGTGCGGGGTTGGCCGGCTCCGAGGCGGCCTGGCAAGCGGCCCGGCGGGGTATTCCAGTACGCCTGTACGAGATGCGCCCCCGGAAGATGACCCCCGCACACCGGACAGATAAATTCGCGGAGTTGGTTTGTTCCAATAGCTTGGGAGCTAAGACGCCCGATCGCGCGTTGGGGCTGCTGAAAGAGGAAATGCGCCGGCTGGACTCCCTCATCCTCCGCGCGGCCGAAGCAAACGCCCTGCCTGCAGGGGGCGCTTTGGCCGTGGACCGGGAGGGCTTCGCGGACATGGTGACCCAATCCCTCCTCCAGCACCCCCTTATCCAGGTCATCCGCGAAGAAGTTACCGACATCCCCTCCGGGCCGACGATTATCGCGACCGGTCCTCTGACGTCGGACGCGCTGGCCCAACGGATTATGGAGCTCACGGGTGAGGAGTATCTCTACTTCTACGACGCGCTTGCGCCCATTGTGAAGGCGGAGACCATCAACATGGACATCTGCTTTCGGGCCAGCCGCTACGGTCGTGGGGAGCAAGAGGAAGGGGATTACATCAACTGCCCCTTCACCAAGGAGGAGTACTACCGTTTTGTTGAAGCCCTCCTCAAAGCCCCGCGCATCCAGTTGCGGGATTTTGAGCGGGAGGATGAGCGCTTCTTCGAAGCGTGCCTTCCCATTGAAGTCATTGCCGAACGGGGGTTGGATTCCCTCGCCTTTGGTCCCATGCGACCGGTGGGGCTCATCGACCCGAGGACAGGCAAACAGCCCTACGCGGTCGTCCAGCTCAGGCAGGACAACGTGGCCGGTACGTTGTACAACCTGGTGGGCTTTCAGACGAACATCACCTGGGGCGCGCAGAAGGAAATCTTGCGCATGATTCCCGGGCTGGAACGGGCGGAATTCGTGCGTTATGGTCAGATGCACCGAAACACCTTCATCAACTCGCCCGTCCTCCTTCGACCCACCTTGCAGTTCAAAGAGCGGGCCGACCTCTTCTTCGCGGGGCAGATCACGGGCACCGAGGGGTATGTGGGGTCGACCATGGGGGGCTTGGTTGCGGGGATAAACGCGGCCCGCCTCCTCACGGGGCGTGAGCCCCTCATTTTCCCCCGGACCACGATGATCGGTGCTCTGTTGCACTACATCACCCACGCGGATCCCAGGGACTTTCAGCCCATGAAGGCGAACTTCGGCTTGCTGCCCCCGTTGGAACGGCGGGTGCGCAACAAGCGTCAACGTTACCGCAAGTACGCGGAGCGAGCCCTGCGGGATCTGGAGGAGTTTATAGAAAAACGAGTGACGAGTGACGAGTAAATTGTTTTTTGGGGGGACGGGTTTCACCCGCCAGCCCACCGAAAACTCGTTACTCGGTGTCCAATTCAGGGAAAATCAGGATTGTGTGATATAATATGAAACTTGGCCGTGTACTAGAATGAATCAGGGCAGGAAGAAAGGACGTCCACATGTATCCAACCGCGGAAATACTCTTTCCTTTGCACTTGGCACCTAAACTCAAAGAACTACGGGGGCCCAAATGGAAGGAACTGGTGGAGTACGTCACTTCCCTGCCGGAAACACATCCCGACGCCTTGGCCTTTGCCCTGATGATGATCCGTCTCAACGAATGTTTGAACTGCCATCGCCAGAGTTTCAAATACCAGCGGGGATGTCTGATGTGCTCCACTCAGAACATCATCCACTTCAAGGGCACGGATGAGGATTTGTTGCGGCGTTACAAGCGAGCTCAGCGGGACATCCGCCGCTTCATCCGTCAGGGAAAACTCAAACTCCCGGAGGATGCGCCCGTCCAAGAGCCCGCGTGATCTCCCGGGAAGGAGGACCATAGGACATCACTGATGAATCAAAAACGTCACATCCTGGTCATCGGCGCGGGGATTGCCGGTCTGAGCGCGGCGTATGATCTGGCGCGAGCCGGATACGACGTCACCGTGTGGGAGGCCGCTCCCCGGGCAGGCGGCTTGGCTGCAGGGTTCAAGGCATCCCATTGGGATTGGCCTCTGGAGAAATTCTACCACCACCTGTTCCAGTCGGACACGGATATCCTCCAACTTGCCCGGGAGATCGGCCTGCAGCAGGATATCATCTTCCGCCGCCCCATTACCTCGGTCTGGAAGGACGGCCGTTCTTACCCCTTCGATTCCGCCCTGCGAGTCCTCCTCTTCCCCCACCTGAGCCTGGTGGACAAAGTGCGCATGGGATTGGTCCTGGCCTATCTCAGGTTCAGCAAGAACTGGCGCGCGTTCGAACAAGTCACCGCGCACGAATGGCTCCAGCGCACCCTGGGCCGGCGGGGATATCAAGTCCTCTGGGAACCTCTGTTGATGGGCAAGTTCGGCGACCATTACCGGGATGTGAACCTGGCTTGGTTCTGGGCCCGCATCCACAAACGGAGTCCGGCCCTGGGCTATTTCCGAGGCGGTTTCCAGCACTTTGTGGACACTTTGGTCCGCCGGGTGGAGGAGCTGGGGGGACGAGTCATCACCCAACGGCCGGCCCGGCGCATCCTTCCCCGGCCGGAGGGAGGCTTCCGGGTGGAAGGGGACAACGTGACCTGGGAGGGGGATGTGGTCATCAGCACCATTGCCCCCCGGGCCTTCGCCCACATGACGCCCCATCTGCCCAAGGATTACTTGGACAAGGTCCTGAACCTGAAATCCATGGGCGCGGTGGTCATGACCCTCGCGCTCAAGCATCGGATGACCGAGCAGGACTACTGGATCAACCTTCCCAAGGCCGAGGGGTTCCCCTTCCTGGCCTTTGTGGAGCACACGAACTACATGGACCGGGAACACTACGGTGGGGATTACCTCGTGTACCTGGGGGATTATCTGGACCCGGATCATCCCTACTTCTCCATGAGTGAGGATGAGCTCCTGGAGGCATTTCTCCCCTCCCTTTCCCGATTCAACCCGGACTTCACACCCGATTGGATCACCGGCGTGTGGGTGCACAAAGCCGCGTACGCGCAGCCCGTGGTGCCCCTCCACTACTCCCAGCAGATCCCGGACATCCGTACCCCCTTGCGGGGGCTCTACTTCGCCAGCATGTCCCAGGTATATCCGTGGGATCGGGGCACCAATTATGCGGTGGAGATTGGACGTCGGGTGGCGGCCCTGGTACAATCGGATGAATGAGTCGTCAGACAGGACAAGAAGGCCTGTGGGCTCACAGGATTTTTGTACTTAGTGGGCGTTCCGCGGAGGTGTGGATCCGTCCGCCGCCGAGGGACGACCGAGTTTTGTCCGTTCATCAGCACGTGAATACTACGATGTAACAGGAGATAGATGAACCATGAGCGAACACGTGGATAAGCAGCAGGTCATGGATGCGTTGCGCACCGTCATGGACCCAGAGTTGGGCATGGATCTTGTCACCTTGAAAATGGTGCGCGATGTGGACATCCAGGACGGCGTCGTCCGGGTGACGGTGACGCTGACCACGCCCGCCTGTCCTCTGAAGTCCACCATCGAGGACGATATCAAGGCCGCGGTGGGTCAGCTGCCCGGTGTCCGGGATGTGGAGGTGAACTTCGACGCGGATGTGGCCACGGACAAGCGCATTTTCGGCCGCTTGAGCCTGGATGTGCGGAACATCATCGCGGTGGCCTCGGGCAAAGGCGGCGTGGGGAAGACCACGGTGGCCGTGAACTTGGCCGTGGCCTTGGCTCAGGAAGGGGCCCGGGTGGGCATTCTGGACGCGGACATCTACGGCCCCAACGTCCCGCTCATGTTGGGACTCCAGGGGAAGCGCATTGCCGTGCGCAACGGCAAGATGGTCCCCCCAGAAGCCTACGGCGTATACGCCATCTCCATTGGCTTTCTGGTCCCTCCGGACACCGCACTCATCTGGCGGGGCCCCTTGCTCCATTCCTCCATCCGCCAGCTGTTCAATGATGTGGATTGGCCTCCCCTGGACTACATGATCGTCGATCTTCCGCCCGGCACCGGGGACGCACATCTCTCCCTGGCCCAGAGTGTGCCGGTCACAGGGGGCATTATCGTCACCACCCCTCAGAACGTGGCTTTGATGGACGCGCGGCGTGGGCTTGTCGCGTTTCGGGAGTTGAACGTACCCGTCCTGGGCATCATCGAGAACATGGCGGGCGAAATTTTCGGCGTCGGGGGCGGCGAGGCCGCGGCGCGGGAGCTCAAGGTCCCCTTCCTGGGGCGCGTTCCCCTGGATCCCACAGTGCGGGAGGGGAGCGATTCGGGCGTTCCCGTGGTGGTCAGCCATCCCGATTCCCCCACAGCTCAAGCTTTCCGTGAGCTCGCACGGAAGGTGGCAGCCAGCGTCAGTGTGTTGAACTTCCAACCCTCCGTGGAGCTGAAGGTCATCTAACACGCGACACATCCCGGGGGAGGGGCTTGTTCCCTTCCCCCGACCTGATGTGCTTCCCACCATGGGGGGCGACTGCCCGCCGCGTAGGTCCTGCAGCGCTTTGTCCGTCAATCTGGTACAACCCAATCACTTTTGAAGGAGGCAACGGTGCTGACCCTAGCGGAAAAATTGCTCTTCCCCATTGCCGTCCTTGCATCCCTCTACTTGAGTTACATCACCTTCGGCCGCATGTGGGCCATCATCCAGCAGGGACAGGGGGAACTCCAATGGCGGGATGTACCCCGTCGGATTCGGGTGGCCTTGTGGGCCTTTTTCCTCCAGGATGGGATCATCCGTCGTCGCACGATCACATCCATTTTCCACTATTTCATCGCTTGGGGCTTTATCTTCTACCTCTTGGTGAACGCGTTTGACGTGATTGAAGGGTATGTCCCGGGTTTCCACCCCTTTGGGACGGGGGTGCTGGGCGGGATGTACCGCTTCCTGGCCGATGTGTTCAGTGTGAGTGTCATTGTGGGGATGACGTATTTCCTGGTTCGGCGCTTCATCCTCCACTCCCCGGCCCTCTCCTACCGGGAGAACATCAAGTTGCACCCGAAAGCGCCCAAGGGAATTCCCCGGGATTCCCTCATCGTGGGGCTCTTCATCCTCTTCCACGTGGGCAGCCGCTTTCTCAGCACGTCCTTCCGTGTGGCTTTGGAACAGGGGGATCCGTGGCAGCCCTTCGCGTCCTGGGTAGCCCACACCCTGTGGTCGGGCCTTTCTCCCACCGCGTTGACCGTGGGCATGCATGTGTTCTGGTGGTTCGCGCTGGGCTCTATTCTCGCGTTCCTGCCCTACTTCCCTTACAGCAAACACGCCCATCTCTTCATGGGCCCCTTCAACTGGGTCACCCGACCGGAGCGGCCCGCGCTGGGCGCGTTGGATCCCATTGATTTCGAGGATGAGAGCATCGAGGAGTTCGGCGCGGCCAAGTTGACCGACCTGCCGAAGACGCAGATCGTGGACGCGTTCGCGTGTATCATGTGTAACCGCTGTCAGGAATCCTGCCCCGCCTATCTCACGGGGAAGGAGCTTTCCCCGGCCGCGCTGGAGATCAACAAGCGCTATTACACCAAGGACCACTTCGCCACTCTGCCCGCGGGCCAGGATGAGGTGCCCCTCCTGGATTACGCGCTGACTGAGAGCGCGCTTTGGGCTTGTACCACGTGCGGCGCGTGTGTGGATGTGTGTCCGGTGGGCAATGAGCCCATGTTCGATATCCTGGAAATGCGCCGTCATCAAGTCCTGATGGAAGGTGAATTCCCCCACCAGCTGCGCAACGCGTTCAACGGCATGGCCCGGGTGGGCAATCCCTGGTCCACCAGTGAGGACCGGCTGGCCTGGACCGAGAAGTTGGACTTCCATGTGCCTACGGTGGAGGAAAACCCCGATTTCGACGTCCTCTACTGGGTGGGATGTGCGGGCGCGTTTGACCCGGATGGCCAGAAACAGGCCCGTTCCATCGCCACTATCCTGCACAAAGCCGGGGTGAATTTCGCGATCCTGGGGAATTTGGAGACGTGCACGGGCGATGCGGCCCGTCGGGCCGGAAGTGAGGATATCTTCTACGAATTGGCCCTGGGGAATATCGAGACTCTGAAAGAGGTGGGCGCGGAGAAGAAGCTCATCATCACCGGATGCCCCCACTGTATGCACACCATCGGCAAGGAGTACAAGGCCCTGGGTGGGGATTTCCGGGTCATGCATTACACGGAATATGTGGATCAGCTCCTGCGAGAGGGCCGGATTGCCTGGGATGGCAAGCTCGACGGCACGGTCACGTTCCATGATCCGTGCTACCTGGGCCGCCACAACGGCGTGTACGACGCGCCCCGCGATCTCGTCACTTCGGTGGGCTTCCGGCTGGTGGAGATGGAACACCACGGCCGGAATTCCTTCTGCTGCGGCGCAGGAGGCGCTCAGTTCTGGAAGGAGGAGGAGCCGGGGACCATCGCGGTGAGCATGAAGCGCTATCAGGAGGCCCAGGCGACCCAGGCCGAGATTTTGGCCGTGGCCTGCCCCTTCTGCTTCCGCATGCTGTCCGACGCGAACAACCAGGCAGAAGGGAACATGCAGGTGAAGGATATTGCCCAACTCCTCGCGGATGCTCTGCAACGTGAGGCTTGAGCCGGGTTTTGGTCGAACCGGATGAGGAACAGATCGGGAGGGCAGATGGGCCTGCCTCGCGGTGGGACGTCCAGGCCCTTGCCCCGGGGCAGGGAAGCGTTTTGTGTGGGTGGCAGGTGAAGCCCGTCACCCACACAAAACATCTTTTCAGACAAAGGTGGGAAATCAGTGAGGTGGCATAGAAAGCGCTTCATCCTCTGGCTGGGCGTGCTCCTTGGGGCCGCGCTCCTGTTCGGCGCGCGGTTGAGGGCTTTTTCTCCCCTCTTCGTGGACTTGGGCCAATTCACGGCCCGGCCCGTGGAAGGGGGCATCCTGGTCGAGTGGGAGACGTTGTCCGAGACCGACACGGTGGGGTTTGATGTGTTGCGCAGCGGGGATGGGGCGTCGTTCGAGAAGGTCCATTATGAGCCGGCCCAGGGAGATGCGTCCCACGGAGCTCGGTACTCCTACCGGGATACTCAGGTGACCCCAGGTCACACTTACTGGTACATGTTGGTGGACATCGACGTGTGGGGAAATCGCACGGAACACGGGCCCATCCAGGTGCAGGCGCCCACCCCCACGCCGACGCCCACGCCCACACCCACGTGGACACCCATCCTCGCACCCACGAACACGCCCACCTGGACACCGACGCGTCCCTGGTTGCCCACCGTGACGCCCACGCCCATCCGCACGCCCACGGCCACACCTACTCCCACCTTCACTCCCACCCCGTCGGCCACCCCTACGGTCACTCCCACCGCGACGAGTACGCCCACGCCCACGTGGACGCCCACCTGGACGCCCACGTGCACGCCCGTGCCCCTGCTGCAAGTGGATACCCCCACGCCCACGTGGACGCCTGTTCCCCCACCCACAGATACGCCTACCTGGACGCCATCCCCCACGTGGAGTCCCACGCCCTGGCCCAGTGCCACGCCCACGGTGACGCCCACTGCGACGAGCACGCCCATCCTCCCGGCGACGGCCACGCCCCGTCGTCTCCCCGCGCCGCGGCCCACCTCTGCCGTAGTCCCACCGGGGAGTTTCCAATCCCCCCTGCAATCGCCCATCCAAGCTCAGGGGCAAGGGCAAGGGACCGGGCCCATGTCTTCCCCCCGCGGCCGTTGGCTCCTGTGGAGCGGGGTAGGCTGTGGGGCCGCGGGCGTGTTGTTGGCCTTGTTGTTGGGGCTCCTCATCCTGGCGACTCGTATGGGCAGAAGGAGGTGAGAGGGATGATGACCGCGAAGGGCAAAGCCATCCTTGAGGAGAACTTCACCGTGGTCGTGCCCATCCAGGTGCGGTTTCGTGACTTGGATGCCATGGGACATGTGAACAACGCGGTGTACCTTTCCTACCTGGAAGTGGCCCGCATGGTCTACTACCACCAACTGGTGGGCTGGACGAAGCCGGAGGATTTCGCGTCGGTGTTGGCTAACGTGAACATCGATTTCATCAGCCCCATCTTCTTGGGGGATGAAATCTGGGTTGGCGCCCGCATCGAACGGGTGGGGAACCGGTCCTACACCTTTGCCTACGAGATTCGCGAGGGCAAAAGTGGTCGGCTGATCGCGCGCGCCACCAGTGTTCAGGTCATGTACGACTACACCACCCAAAGTACTTTCCCCGTGCCCGAGGATTTGGTGGCCCAGTTGGAGGCGTTTGAAGGACGGGCGTTGAGGGAAGTTGAGTGACGATTAACGATTAATGAGTAACGATTAAG
>JAADDB010000325.1 GCA_013154135.1 Chloroflexota bacterium | reverse complement strand
GGGCGAAGCCCGGCCCGCACCCACGCAAAACTCCCTCTATGCACGGGGCGAGAACGTCGGCATCCTGCCGAGGTGCGGACCCGTCCGCTGCCGAGAGGTGGGGGAGCACGGCCGTGCGCCCGCCTGCGGAAAGGGACCGTTCGTTGGGACGGGGCATGTTGCCGAAGGCCTTAATCGTTAATCGTCAATCGTTACTCATTGCTACTCTAAATACCCAACACCATCCATTTGCCAAGCCCTACAACCGTGTTATAATACGTGCACCATCCACCTTTTACGAGAACCTAAGGTGGCAAAAAAGGCGTCATTTGCTAAATCCCAATTGAAGGTACAAGCACATCATGGAGACACCGGTAACATCTGAACCCAGAGAAGAACACACCGCAGAGACCCAAGCCGCCGAACAACAGACACCCGAAACCGCGGCTCCGGAGGAAACATCGCTCACTCCGGACAGCGGGCCGCAGGACCAGCCGTCCGCCGTGGCAGAGGAAGGGGAAACGCCCTCGGTAGAGGAAGAAGCCGTCGTCGAGGAAGCCGAAGCCCACGTCCAAACCGAGGAATCCCCCGAAGGGACGGAGCCAACAGCCGCGCCCGAGGAGGAGCCCCAAGAGGCCACGGCCTCGGACGAGGAAGCGCCCAGCGGGGAAGAGGAAGCCGAGGCCCAAGCCCAAGCCGAGGAAGCGCCTGAAGCGACGGAGCCTACGGTCGCACCGGAGGAAGAGTCCCAAGAAGCCGCGACCTCGGACGAGGAAGCGCCCAGTGGGGAAGAGGAAGCCGAAAGTGACGTGAACCCCATGGAAGCCCTGCTGGAGGAGAGCTTTGAACTCCGGCGCTTCCGCCGCGGCCAAATCGTCGAAGGCACCATCGTGGCCATCGAAGGGGGCGAAATCGTCATCGACATCGGGGGCAAATCCGAAGGCATCGTGCCCTCCCACGATGTGGCCCAATTGGACCCCGAGTTCGTCAACAGCCTCCAGGTGGGGGACACGGTGGTCGCCTATGTCCTGCAACCGGAAGGCCGGGACGGACACACCATCCTCTCCCTGGTCCGAGCGCAGGCAGCCCGGGATTGGCGATGGGTGGAAGAGCTGGCCAAGACGGGGGAGATCATCGAAGCGCCCGTCATTGAGGCCAACCGGGGCGGTGTCATCGTCAAAGTCGGGCAACTCCGAGGGTTCGTCCCGGCTTCCCAGCTGGAACGCCGCGGCGAAGCCGGGGAATCGGAAAACCGGGAAGAGCGCTTCAACTTCCTCCTGGGACAAACCCTGAAACTCAAAGTCCTGGAAGCAGACCGACGTCGCAAACGCCTCATCCTCTCCGAACGCCAAGCCATGCGGGAAGTCCGGGAGAAGGAAAAGGAACGCCTGCTCCAGGAACTCCGGGAAGGGGAAGTCCGTCGGGGACGGGTGACCAGCCTCACCAAGTTTGGCGCGTTTGTGGATATCGGCGGCATCGACGGCCTGGTGCACATCTCCGAACTGGCCTGGCGCCACGTGAAACACCCCTCGGAAGTGGTCCAGGTGGGCGACGAGGTGGACGTCTACGTGCTCAGCGTGGACCGAGAACGAGGCCGGGTTGGCCTGAGCATCCGACGTCTCCTGCCCAAACCGTGGGAAACGGTGCTCGACCGGTACGCCATCGGCGAGGTGGTGGAAGGGACTGTCACCAAAATCGTGCCCTTTGGCGTCTTCGTCCGCCTGGAGGACGGCATCGAAGGGTTGGTCCACATTTCCGAGCTGGCCGACCGACGGGTGGAACACCCGCGCGAGGTGGTGAAGGAAGGCGACCGGGTCCGCGTGCGAATTTTGCGCATTGACCCAGAAGCGAAGCGCATGGGTCTGAGCCTGAAACAGGCAGCCGAGGACGCGTACGTGGAAATCGACTGGGATGTGGCCGAAGAGGAAGAGGAAGAAGAAACGGGTACGTGGGACACGTTGGCCGAGGTCGGGGAAGTGGAAGAGGACGAAGCAGTGGAGGAGGTTGAAGAAGCAGCCACGGGTGAAGAGGACGCATCCCAGGAGGAACTCCCCTCGGACGAGGAGTCGGATTCCAGTAGCGGATAAAGGAAGCCCGCGCGGTGGCACATTAACAGGCCATCTTCTTGACGAGCCTGTGCCCCGCGTTCCAGCTTTGCCAGCAAAAAACGCATATCGGCGGGGGGGCACAATGCCCCCCTGTTCTTGTTTGCGAGGCGGAGATCCGGTTGTCGGGCGTTTTGGAGGCCAAACAAGACAACCGGGATTTGAATTCATCCGTATGTACGTATAGCAACTGGACTTTGGACAGACGACTTGTTGGGATATCCATGTGGTGGCTTGGAAACCCCATATCTGATATCCAAGTACCTCATAGGTGGTGAAGCTATGCACGAGAAAGACAAGTTCGACCGCTTTACGAAACGTGCCCGCCGGGTGCTCATCCTGGCCCAGGAAGAAGCCATCCGACTGAATCACAACTACATCGGCACAGAACACCTCCTCCTGGGCCTGGTCAAAGAGGAGAACGGCGTCGCGGTCCGTGTGCTCCGGGAGTTGGGTGTGGAGCCAGAGCAGATCATCCGCGCGGTGGAACGCACCATCGGACGGGGAGAACGCCGCCCCTTTGGTAAGCCCACGCTGGCCCCACGGACCAAACGGGTCATCGAACTGGCGGTGGATGAGGCCCGCATCATGGGCCATCACTACATCGGCACAGAACACCTCCTCCTGGGCCTGGTCCGCGAAGGGGAAGGCATCGCGGTCAGCATTCTCCGGTCCCTGGGCATCAGCTTGGAACGCGTCCGCAGTCAAACCGCGCGCAGTCTGCTCCAAAGCCAGGCCGAAGTCCGTCAAACCCAGCGACAACGCAGCGAACGCAAGAAGACCCCCCTGGTCGACCAGCTGGGCGTTGATTTGACGCAGCTGGCCGAGGAGGGAAAACTGGACCCGGTCATCGGTCGGGAGAAGGAGATCGAACGGGTCATCCAGATTCTCTCCCGCCGCACCAAGAACAACCCCGCGCTTATCGGCGAACCGGGCGTGGGCAAGACGGCCATCGTGGAAGGACTGGCCCAACGCATTGTGCAAGGGGATGTGCCGGAAACGCTGATGCACAAGCGCTTGCTCATGCTGGATGTGGGCTCCCTGGTGGCCGGGACCATGTATCGGGGTCAGTTCGAGGAGCGACTGAAGAAGGTTATCGAGGAGATCATCAACGCGGAAGCCATCCTCTTCATCGACGAGCTTCACATGCTGGTGGGCGCAGGCGCGGCCGGGAGCGCGGTGGACGCGGCGAACATCCTCAAGCCCGCGCTGGCCCGCGGAGAACTCCAAGTCATCGGCGCCACAACGTTGGACGAGTACCGCAAATACATCGAGGGAGACGCCGCGCTGGAACGGCGCTTCCAGCCCATTTTGGTCGAAGAACCCACCATCGAGGAGACTATCGAGATCCTCAAGGGTGTACGCTCCCGCTATGAGGCCCACCACAAACTGGAGATCTCGGACGAAGCTCTGCGAGCAGCAGCCCACCTTTCCGCCCGGTATGTACCCGATCGCTATCTCCCGGATAAGGCCATCGACCTCATCGATGAGGCGGCCAGTCGGGTTCGCATGTACAAGGCACCTTTGGCCATCAGCTTGCGGGAGACATATGCCACGCTGCGGGAGCTGCAGCGGGAGAAGGAGGAAGCGCTCCACAAGCAGCGCTTTGACGATGCCATCGAAATCCGCCGTCGGGAAATAGAGCTCCAGGAGAAGCTGGAACAGCTACGCGCTGGCTGGGAGAATCCCCCGGAAAAGCCCCAGGTGACCGAAGATGACATCGCGGAAGTCGTGTCCATGTGGACGGGAATCCCCCTAACCCGTCTCGCGCAGGAGGAAACCCAGCGTCTTCTGGAGATGGAACAGGAGATGCACAAGCGGGTCGTGGGGCAGGAAGAGCCCATCCGGGCCATTGCCAAGGCGGTCCGCCGGGCCCGCGCGGGGCTGAAGGACCCCAAACGTCCCATCGGTTCCTTCCTCTTCCTGGGTCCCACCGGCGTGGGGAAGACGCTGGTTGCCAAGACGCTGGCCGAATTCCTGTTCGGCAGTGAGGATGCGCTCATCAAACTGGACATGTCCGAGTTCATGGAGCGCCATAATGTGAGCCGGCTGGTGGGCGCGCCTCCGGGCTACGTGGGATACGAGGAGGGAGGCCAGCTCACCGAAGCGGTCCGACGCCGCCCTTATTCGGTCATTCTCCTGGACGAGATTGAGAAAGCCCACCCCGAAGTCTTCAACATCCTCCTGCAGATCATGGAGGATGGACACTTGACCGACGCCAAAGGGCGCCGGGTGGATTTCCGCAACACCATCATCATCATGACGTCCAACGTGGGTGCCTCCATGATCAAGCGGGCCGGAGGACTGGGGTTCATTACCACCGAGGACGAACGCAAGCAGCAGGAAGCCACGTATGAGGATTTGAAGGAGCGGGTGATGGACGCGCTGAAACGCACGTTCCGCCCGGAATTCCTCAACCGCCTGGATGGCGTCATGGTCTTCCGGCCTTTGACCAAGGAGCAGATTGCGCAGATTGTGGATTTGGAGCTGAACCGGGTGCGCGCTTTGCTCCAGGAACACGATATGGGCCTCATCGTGACCAAGGAGGCCAAGATGTACTTGGCCGAAAAGGGGTACAACCCCGACTACGGCGCCCGTCCTCTGCGCCGAGTGGTCCAGGATTATGTGGAGGACCCGTTGAGCGAGGGCATTTTGGCCGGCCGCTTCCAGGAAGGGGATCTCATCCAGGTGGATTACGATCCGGAGAGGAAGGAGCTCCTCTTCACGGTTCGGGAGCGCCAGGAGGAAGAGCCCCTGGACTTGGAAGCCCTCGAGCCTATGTTGTGATGGGGCCGGTTTTGGTTGACGGACCCATCAAGCTTTTTGCACCTTGCCGTCAATAACCCACCGGAAAGAACGGTTTTGTGAGCGAGGCGAGCGGGCATTTGCCCGCCCACCTCACTCACGAACCCCTTTACGGCAGCCAGGGGTAGAGGACCAGTTCCAGGATGTCGCTGAGCACGCCCGCGGCTGTGGAATGGACGCCGGCCCCACGACCGGCCAGGACCAGGGGTTGGGGGTCGTAGTACTCCGTGTAGAATTCCACCAGGTTGTCCGTCCCCCGCAATCGCCCCAGAGGGGAATCCAGGGGCACGAACTGAATCCCCACTTCTACCCGACCATCCTCCAGTTTGGCCACGTAGCGCAGCGCCTCATGCCGAGCCCGAGCCGCATCCACCCACGCGAAGAAGTCATCATCCAGCGCGATGAGCTCGGCCATCACATCTTCCAATGGCCACGTATCCCACTCCTCCGGGTACAGACTCTGCACCTGGACATCCTCCATCTCCAATCGCCATCCCAACGTGCGGGCCAAAATCAGCCCCTTACGGGCCACATCCCGACCGCTCAGGTCTTCCCTTGGATCGGGTTCTGTGTAGCCCAGCTCCTTGGCCTTCAGCACAGCTTTGGAAAAGGCCACCCCATCCTCCACTGCGGTCATCAGATATCCCAACGTACCGCTGAGGACGCCCATGATGCGCTGGATGGATTCGCCGCTGGCCGCGAGGCGTTTGGCCGTGGTGATAACGGGTAAGGCGGCTCCCACGGTGGTCTCGTAGCGGAGACGCGGGTATTCGTACAAAGCCCACGCCCGGGATATGGGGGCGGTGAGGGGCAGTTTGTTGGCCAAGACGATGTAGGAACGCCGCTCCATGGCCAGCTGGAGCGCGGACATGGTCTCCGTGCTCGCGGTCATGTCCACGACAACCGTGTCTTGTGTGGCTTCTAGATCCACGATGCTGCGCACGTCGTTCTGGTAGTAGCCAAAGGGGAGATCGGACAGGCGACCGCCCTGGGCCTTGGCCTCGATGGCCTGTTGTATTTCCTCGTCCGTAAGGCCCGCGGGGGAGACGGCTGCACCTGTGCTGTCGGCCAGGGCGACGATTTTGAAGCGGACATCGTACCGTTTTTCGTGATACGAACGACGTCGGACGATTTGTTCCAGGAAGGAACGGCCTACACCACCCACGCCCAAAACAATCAGCGGTACTTCGCGTCCCTCGCTCATGGATCTTTCCTCCTTTTGTTTCTAACGAGTAACGAGTAATGAGTAATGATTAAATCCCGGGAATCACCACCCATGGCCCAGGTGTGGCACTCCCGCCCCTCTTAATCGTCACTCGTTAATCGTCAATCGTTACTCATCAGCCTCGCCCCAACTGTCACGGCCACGAAGCCCCACAGTCCCCCCACCACTGCTCGGTACAGAGGGGACTGGGCCAACGCGGGTGCGACCAGGGCCGCGCCGGTGAGAGCAAGCGCGAAGGGAAAGGACAGGGTGAACGCGAGCCACACGGCCAGCTGTCGGGACGAGGGGCCATCCGGTCGGCCCAAGCGCTTGTTCAGCCGGTACATGGCCCACAAAGGGTACATACCTGCCACCGCGATTAACACAATGCCCAGCACCACTCGGACCATATCACTCTCCCTGTTCCGGCACATCCGGTGGGGTCGGAGGCTCCTTTGGGGGCTCCTGAGGCGTCTCCTCGTTTGCCTCCTCCTCCGTCTTCTTCGGTCGTCCCTCTTCCCGTTCCCGAGCACGACCGAACTGGCGCAAACGCATGGCCATCTGGCGCAAACGGCGGTCCACGTACCAGTTTACCGTACCCTCAGGCCACGTGCCATCGGGGGCCCGCCGTCCGGCCGCGATGCCGGTGAGAATCTCCAACCCCTCGTCCACTGTGCGGATGGGATAAATGTGGAACTGACCATCCTGCACAGCCTGGACCACCTCATCCTTCAACATGAGATGTTGCACATTCGTCGCGGGGATGATGACCCCCTGAGTTCCCGTCAGCCCGCGCGCCTTGCACACCGCGAAGAACCCTTCGATCTTCTCGTTGATCCCTCCCACCGGCTGAATTTGCCCCCGTTGGTTGACAGAACCGGTCACCGCGACGTCCTGCCGCAGGGGAATTCCGGCCAGGGCAGAGAGGATCGCGTACAGCTCCGCGGAGCTGGCACTGTCCCCTTCCACCCCTTCGTAGGACTGTTCAAAGGTCAACGTCGCGGAAAGGCTCAACGGCTTATCCTGAGCGTACCGTCCGGCCAGAAAGCCGGAGAGGATGAGCACCCCCTTGTCGTGAATGCGACCGCTGAGTTTGGCTTCCCGCTCGATGTTGATGACCCCGGCCTGCCCCAATGACACCCGAGCCGTGATGCGATGGGGTCGACCAAAGGTGTAATCCCCCAGGGTGATGACCGCGAGGCCGTTGATCTGTCCTACGGCTTTGCCCTCGGTGTCGATGTAAATCACATTGTCCAGGATGAGCTCCCGAATGCGCTCCTCCCACATGCGGGAGCGATACGCCCGCTCTTCGATGGCCTTGCGCACATCCTCCGCCTGGACCTGCTCGTGCCCCGCGTCCGAAGCCCAATACGCGGCCTCCCGGATGATATCGGCCAGAAGTCCAAAACGCGCGGTCAACTTCTTCTGGCTGGAAGCCAACCGACCCGCGTGGGCCACCAACACCCCCACCGCTTCCACGGTGAAATGGGGTAGATCTTCCTCCTCGCACAGGGTGTGGACGAATTGGGCCACCTGGAGCACGTGTTCCCGCGTCCAGGGCATATCTGGAGCAAAATCGGCCCGCACTTTGAAGAGCTCGGGAAAGTCCTCATCCAGAGCGTAGAGCAGGTAATAGTAGAGGGGTTCGCCGATGAGGACCACCTTGACGTGAAGGGGGATGGGCTTGGGGCGCAACCCCACGGTCGGGAAAAACCCCAGCTGTTGGGGAATATCCTCGATGACGATTTCCCCCGTCTTCAAGGCCCGTTTCAACGCCTCCCAGGCCAAGGGCTGACGCAGGAGGTCCACAATGTTCAAGACCAGATATCCCCCATTGGCTTTGTGCAAAGCGCCCGCACGCAACATGGTGAAGTCGGTGATCAGCGCGCCGAAGCGGGCTTTGAACTCCTGACGCCCCACCAGGTTGTGGACGGTGGGGTTGGGTTCGTAGATGACAGGAGCTCCTTGCGTCTTCCGGTGATCCACCAGCAGGTTGACGGTGTAACGGGCCAAGGGCGTATCCTCCCAATGCCGCATGGGCAAGGAAGGGGGCACCTCGCCCCCACCCGTCATCTGGGCCATCGCGACCAGAACTTGCCGCAGTGCGTGGATGTTGTCGAGCATGTCCTGGAGGCAGGCCTCCAGCCAACGGACCACCTCCGGCACATCCTGGAATTCCCGTCGCACATCCTCGAACAGGTAGGAGAGGACCGAGGCCGCAACCTGCCGGTCCAGGTTGACCAGCGCCCGCCGCAGTTGCTTTTCCAGCTCGTAGATCTGGCGCATGGTCTTTTCCAAGGCCTCTTCCACTTGATCGCGCACCGCGTCCAGCTGAGCTTTGACGTGCGGGGGAAGGTTTTCCACCTGATCCGGCGGAAGGGGTTTGCCATCCGGCCCCAAGGGGGCCAGGGCAAGGCCCATGGGCGTCTCCAAAATGGTGTAGCCATGCGCTTGGGCCAGTTGTTTGACCTGCTCGAGAAGGGCTTCGCGCTGTTTCTGATAGCGCCGGATGAGTTGACTGCGATGTTCCTGATATTGTTCTGTCTCAAAGGCCTGGGGAAGCTGTTCCACCACATCCCGCAGGAGCTCGTCCATCCGTTGGCGCAGGAGGGCTCCCTTGCCCGCGGGCAAGCTCAGGGCCAAGGGCTCATCCGGGTCTTCGAAGTTGAAGACATACACCCAATCGGGCGGGGTGGGACGTTCCACCGCGACCTGACGCAGATACCGCCGGATGGTGGTGGTCCGACCGGCTCCTGCGGGTCCCAACGCGAAGATGTTGTACCCGGGCGCTTCAATGCCCAAGCCAAATCGCACGGCCCGGGTGGCCCGCTCCTGCCCGATGATGCCTTCCAGGTGGGAGAGTTCTTCGGTGGAGGTGAAGGCCAGGTCGGCCGGATCGACCGCGCGCCGGAGGGCTGCGGCCTCCAGGGGTTTATACTCCGGTGCCGGAACCGGGGTGGCCGGCGTCGTTGACGAGGAGCTCATGCCCGTTCCTCCCTTTTTCGTTCAACCTGGGCTTTGGACTAACGGTCCCAATCGTTCAGCCGGAAATCGTCCGTTTCCCCTACTCCAACCCTGTGCGATACACTTTCCGCTGGCCGTACAGCCGGCGATAGTAGTCCTGGAATTCCCCCTCCTTGATGGGACGCCACCACCATTCGTTTTCCACGTACCAGCGAACCGCTTTGGCCACCGCCTCTTGGGGAGTGTAGCGGGGTTCCCACCCCAGGGCCCGGATTTTCTGGATGTCCATCGCGTATCGTCGGTCGTGCCCCGGCCGGTCTTCCACGAATTGGACGAGGGAATGAGGCTTGCCCAAGGTGTCCAACACAATGCGCACCATGGTCAGGTTCTCGATCTCCTGCCCCGTCCCCACGTTGTACACTTCTCCCAAAGTCCCCTTGTGCAGGACCACGTCAATGGCCCGGCAGTGATCCCCGACCCACATGTAATCCCGCATTTGCCGGCCATCCCCGTAAACGGGCAAGGGCTTGTCCTCCAGCGCGTTGGTGGTGAAGAGGGGAACGACTTTTTCCAGATGCTGGTAGGGCCCCACATTGTTGGAGGCCCGAGTAATGGTGACGGGCACTTGGTATGTGGTGAAATAGGAAAGGGTGAGCAAGTCCCCCGACGCTTTGGCCGCGGAGTAGGGGCTGCGCGGCCGCAAGGGATCGTCCTCCCGGGAACGATAGCCGGGCGGGATGTCGCCGTACACCTCATCGGTGCTCACCTGGTGAAAGCGCTCCAATCCCAGGTCCTTTGTCACTTCCAAGAGCACGTAGGTGCCGTACACGTTGGTCTGGATGAACGCGTCGGGGTTGAGGATGGAGCGGTCAACGTGGGTTTCCGCGGCGAAGTTGACAATGGTGTCCACTCCGTGTTCCTTTACCACCTGCTCCACATGGGGACGATCGCAGATGTCTCCCTGGACAAAGGAAAAGCGGGGGTTTTCCCAGACTGCCCGCAGGTTGTCCAGGTTGCCCGCGTAGGTGAGCTTGTCGTACACCACCACCCGATAATCAGGATACGTGTCGAGAAGGTGGGCGACAAAGTTCGCTCCGATGAAACCGGCTCCACCGGTGATGAGGAAGACTTGCATGGGCATACCCCTTTCTGAGTTATTTGGCCCGAGAACGATGCCAACTCCGTCTGAGCCAGCGACGCAGGGCTTGTCCACGCGCCTGCTGTTCCCGCAAGTTCGTCGGAAAGGTCAGTTGCAAAGTCAGGGTGGGGATGAGCCGCAGCCGTTCGGCCAGCAAGGCCTGACCACCTCGCACAGGGCGAAGCAGGCGTTTTCTGTCCCCCACATCCACCATCGTGGCCAGAAAGGTGACATCTCCCCGCTCGTACAACAGATTTCGCACCGCTTGAATCTCCTGCGCGGCCCGGTATAACCGTTGCTCCATCTCCGGCCCCAGTTCCCGGGCCACCAGTTGGGCCCACACTTCACTGGCCGGATCCTCGCCCGTTGGGCGGGCAGCCAAAAGGGAAGGTTGGGCCACGTGCAACGCGGGGATGACCTCGTTGACCCAAAATGTTTCGGCTTCTTGGAAACTGGGGACCAGGAGATCCGCGTAAAAGGTCACCCGCACCCGCCGTCGGGAAGCCTGGATGTCCACCAGCACGTCCACTTGTTCAGGATACAAGTCGAAGAACGCGCCCGGGTCAAATTCCTCCCATTCGTGCCATACCCGAGGCAGACGACTTAAGCGGTCGTTGATGACGCCGATGGTTTGGGCCAGCGCGCGCACGCGCCGCTCTTCGGACCAGCGGGATTTCACCCGGTACACCGGAGCCAGGGGACGGGTGTGAATGCGTTTTGTCGTTGAAATGCCCGGCCACTCCTCTTCCAGCAGCCACCACGCACGCGCAAGCTCCGGTAACGTCCGAATCATCGCTACAACAGCCCAACCTTGCTGTTATCTCCTAGCGTCATCTTGTACGCCTTAGGTTTAATGGGTGACCGATGAATGACCACGTTCCGCCCGATGAGGCTGTCCTCTATGCGATATGGGATGTCCTCGATGCGGGTATTTTCCAGGACGATGCTGTGCTCGATCTCACAGTCTTCGATGTGACAGTCATGGTAGATGGAGGTAAAAGGTCCTACGTACGCGTTGACGACGCGCGTGTTCTTGCCAATGATGGAGGGCCCTCGGATGACGGAGTTGATGATCTCGGCTCCCTCTTCGACGGTCACATTGTCGTCCACCTGGGAGTCCCGGTCCACATATCCCCGGATCTCGTGGTCCATCTCCAAGAGGACCCGGTTGTTCGCCTCGAGCATGTCAATGGGCTTACCCGTGTCAATCCACCATCCCCGGTGGATGTACGGCCGCACCCGGTAGCCATGTTCCACCAACCATTGGATGGCGTCGGTGATCTCCAGCTCCCCCCGCCAGGAAGGGGTGATGCTGTTCACAGCTTCGAAGATGTGGTGGTCGAACATGTAGATGCCGACCAAGGCCAGGTTGCTCCGGGGATTTCGGGGTTTCTCCACCAGACGGATGATGTTCCCTTCATCGTCCAGTTCGGCAACGCCGTAGTGCTGGGGCTCTTTGACCGGGGTGAGAACGATCTGGGCGTTGTAATCCCCTTCTTCGAACTCCCGCACCAACTGGGTGATGCCCCCTTGGATGACGTTGTCTCCCAAGAACATGACAAAGGGTTCATCGCCCAGAAAGTCCTGGCTGATCTTCACCGCGTGGGCCAACCCCAGGGGAGCTTCCTGGGGGATGTAGGTGACCTGGACGCCCCATTGCTGTCCGGTCCCCACGGCCTCCCGGATCTCGTCCGCGGTATCACCGACCACAATGCCGATGTCCGTGATCCCCGCGTCCCGGATGGCTTCGATCACCCGGAAGAGGACGGGCTTGTTCGCCACCGGAATCAGTTGCTTCGCTCGGGTGTAGGTCAGCGGATACAGCCGAGTCCCCTTTCCACCGCTGAGTATAAGGCCTTTCATCTCTCCCCTCCACACGGTTTTTGGTGGGTGCCGGCTGGCCCCCACTAGAACAGTCTTCTGGCACAAGGCGAGGACAGGGTTCGTTTGTCCAACGTCCAGTTAGGGCCCATCAATAGGACTGAACGGCTTTGTCATAAGGAGCATCGACGAGGACGGTCCCCAAGAGGAGAGCGCCCACCCGCTCCAACCGCTCCTTCGCTTGTAAGGCATGGGAGCGTTTGGTTGTGCCCGCTTTGAGGACCAAAACCACGCCATCCACCCGCGGCGCGAGGATGGCCGCGTCGGCCACCGCGAGAACCGGCGGTGTGTTGATGAGAACCATGTCAAAGGCCGACCGCAGCCCAGGCCACACGTCGGTCAACCACTTGGAATCCAGGATGTCCGCGGGGTTCGACGGGATATGTCCCGCGGGCAACACCCACAACCCCGGCACAACCGTCTCCCGCCCGTAGGATTCCCCCTGCTCCCGGGCCTCCACCATCTCGGTCAAACCGGGATGATCCGGCACCTGGAAGAGGTCATGCAAACGAGGGCGGCGCAGGTCCGCGTCCACCGCCAAGACCCGCCGGCCGGTCTGCGCGACGGTGACGGCCAAGTTGGCCACCACGTCCGCGGTGTCCTCGGCCCGGCTGGGACTGGTGAAAACGACCAACCGAATAGGCGCATCCGGCCTCGCGAATTCCAAATTTGTCCGCAACGCCCGGTACGCCTCCGCTGCCGGGGATTGGGGATGGGTCAGTGCAATAAGTGGCAGAGTCATGCCGTCCGTGCCTCCTCTACACGTGCTCCGTCAACGTCCTCGCCGCTCGCCGGGAATGGCGCCTAAAGTGGCCAACCCCAACGCCCGCTCCACTGCCTCGGGAGTGCGCAAAATGTCCGCTTCTATCCACTCCAACAGCAGGACGATGAGGACGCCAATGAGGACACCTAACACAAACCCGGCAAGCGCGTTCATCTTCGGTTTGGGCCGGACCAGAGGAACATGGGTGACGTGGTTCCGGATGGACACGTCTACCCGGTCCTCCCGCCGCTGTTTCTGATTCCATTGCTCCCGGTTTTCGATAAACACTTGAGCCGTGGTTTCCGCGATGCGCTTGGCCACTTCCGGATCCCGGTTCTCCACGTCAATGCGAATGGTGAAGTTCGATTCGTCGGGGTCTACTTTCATGAGGGAGAGCAGTTGTTCCGGGGTCATGTCCAGCTGGGCGCGACGGATCACCTCTTCCACAATGTCTTGACTGGTGATGAGAACTTGGTAGGAGCGCAGCAGAGTCTTCACCGCGTTGACGTTCCCCCAGTCAATTCGGGCCGGTTCCACCCGCACCTGGATGGAAGCCCGATACATGGGCTCCTGGAACCGGCTGATTCCCCATCCTGCCAGAGCTGTGAGGACGGCCGTGAGAATGATGATCCACCCGCGCTTGCGCAGGATGGCGATGTATTCGTTCAGCTCCACAGCGTTACTCCTTTCTCCCTCATATCTGCCCGGCGAGGACCACGTCCGGACAATGCCCATTTTACTCGCGGCGCGAGGGTTCGCCAAGAACTTTGCCCCCCTCCTCGCGGGGCGGCGGACGATGGTCACGCAGCTGTCCATCCAGGCCAATGCTGCCCAAACGAATCGCGTCCACCCGGGCGATATCCCGCAAGGGAGTGAACACCGTCCAGCGGTGCCCCTCCCACCCACGGAGGACGCCCAACGCGACGAGAAAGCCCCTCCGGTCCAAAAACCCGAGCAGGCGACCGGGAAACAGGCGTCCCCCTCCCAGCCGGGGGAGGTGTTGGACATCCAACACCATGTCCCGCGCGTGTCGGAAGTATACCTGAAAACGGTACTGTCGCCAGGCAATCCGCTCTTCCCGCGACCGAGGCCGCACATGGGGCGAGGTGGTCAATTCGATCAGGCGAAAACGCTGACTATGACGCCAAGGACCGATGAGAGGTTCCAGCTCCCCTTCCCGCTGGAGCGCGATGACGGTGTGGGGCTCCAGGAGGTCGAATTCCGCCCATTTGAGCGCAACCCCTCCGACCTGAGGGTGAACCATGCCCGTTGTGTCCACCAATATCGTTCGGGCTCCCCACCGTCGGGCTTGCTGCACCAGCCGATGGAGGCCGACGACGGTGGGCAGCATGTGACCACGAGGGGAAATCGCGCCAACAAACCAACGGGCAAGGCGTCCCCGCGGGGGGAAGTCGGAGAAGGATTCGGGGTGGGCAAGGCGCAAGGTCTGGGTGGTGGGCGGCCCCAGAACCGCTTGGCCGATATCCGCGTCTATGACCGCGGGCACATCGCCCGGACGCTTCTGCTGCGTCACCCGCTGCCAGAGGTAACGGACAAGGGAACTCTTCCCCGTATCCACCGCTCCCACGACCATGACCACGCCTCGCAACGCATCCGAAGGGATGGCTTGCCATGTTTCGGGCACAACAATGGACATGCTCACTGGAGGTGCCTCCTCATCAAACCCCCGGCGGAGAAAGCCACAGGAATTCCCCCCACTTCACTGATGACAGAGTACGGATGGACGGACAAAATCCAGCAGCACCTGGGCCGCGGATGGGGCCGCCCATCAGGTTAGCAGGATGGAACCGGGTGATAGAGTAAGTCCCTTCTCCCCGTGCTGAGAAGAAGGGACTTGCTTCCGTTGGATACCTGGGAGGAGCAAACGTTCAATCCTCCATGCCCGGCACATCCTTGAGTTTGGGATGCCGAGCGGCCCGCACTTCGTCCAGGCGACGCACCGGCGCTTCGTGCGGCGCGGTCTTCAACAGCTCTGGATGGGTCCGGGCTTCCTCCGCGATCTTCTTCATGGCATCCGCGAACGCATCCAGGGTCTGCTTGCTTTCCGTTTCCGTGGGCTCGATCATCAACGCCTCCGGAACGATGAGGGGGAAGTACATCGTGGGCGGGTGGAAGCCGTAGTCGATGAGGCGCTTGGCAATGTCCAGCGCGTGCACGTCCGGTGCGCCTTCGATCTTGCCCTGGGCCACGAATTCGTGCATGCAGGTGCGGAAGCCATAGGGCACAGGGTAGACGTCCTTGATCAGGGTCTGCAGGTAGTTGGCGTTGAGGACCGCGTTTTCCGCCACCGCGCGCAAGCCCTCCTCACCCAACATGCGGATGTAGGTGTACGCTTTGATCATGACGCCGAAGTTGCCCCAAAAGGCCTTCACCCGACCGATGGTTCGTTCCGGCATCTTCCAGACGTAGTGAACATGGTCGTCGTGTTCTTCTGCATCGACGATGGGGCCGGGCAGGTAGGGAGCCAGTTCCTCGGTGCACACCACCGGGCCGGATCCCGGACCGCCGCCGCCGTGGGGCGTGCTGAAGGTCTTGTGCAGGTTGATGTGCATGACGTCGAAGCCCAACTCGCCCGGTTTGGCAATGCCCAGGAGCGCGTTGAGGTTCGCGCCGTCCCCGTACATAAGCCCGCCGGCCTCGTGCACCAGCCGGGTCAGTTCCAGCAGGTTCTCGTCGAACAGGCCCAGGGTGTTCGGGTTGGTGAGCATGAACCCCAGGACCGTGTCGTCCAGGTGCTTTTTGAGTTCGTTCAGGTCCACGTTGCCCCGCTTGTCGCTGGGGATTTCCACCACTTGCAGGCCGCTCATGGTGGTGGTCGCGGGGTTGGTGCCGTGCGCGCTGTCGGGCACCAGGACCTTGGTGCGATGGGGTTCTCCCCGGCCTTCGTGGATGACTTTGCGCATCATGAGGATGCCCGTCAACTCGCCGTGGGCCCCCGCGGCGGGTTGCAGGGACGTGGCCGCGAACCCGGTGATCTCGGCCAGGTATTGCTGCAGTTCGTACATCAACTGCATCGCGCCCTGGACGAGTTCAGGATCCTGCAAGGGATGGATTTTGGTAAAGCCGGGCAACCGCGCGGCCACCTCGTTCACCTTCGGGTTGTACTTCATCGTACAGGAGCCCAAGGGGTAGAAGCCGATATCCACGCCGAAGTTCTTCTGGGACAGGCGCACGAAATGGCGCACCACGTCCACTTCGGCCACCTCGGGCAGAAGGAGCCGGTCGCGCACGAACTCCGCGGGGATCTCCGCTTCGGGCACGTCCAACTCCGGCAAGGTGAATCCCCGGCGTCCCGGGGAGGAAATCTCATAAATGGTTGGTTCAGGTCCACGCATAGGATGCCTCCTAGACCGTAAAGCGTGATGCGTAAGCGAATGGTTAAGCCACCATCGTTTCCCACGTGTTCTGAAGCAGTTCTGTCTGTTTCATGGAATTCAACCGCTCAAAACCAAAGACCACCTATCTGAAGTACGTCCTTCCATTGGAGGACACTCCCTATGTCGGCAAGTAGAACTTGACCGAGGATTCCAACGCGCCGCCCGCGATTTCCTGGAAAGCGGAGATGAGCGCGTCTATCTCCTCCCGGTCGTTCATCTCCGTCACACAAAGGAGCATCGCGTTCTCCAGGTCCGGATAGTCCTGGGAGAGGTCGTATCCGCCGATGATGCCCCATTCTTCAATGAGGTAGTCGTTGATCTCCTGCACAGGCGCCGGACATTTGACCACGAATTCCTTGAAGAAGGGCCAGGAGCTGAGGACTTCGAAGCCTTCGATTTCGGCGATGCGTTTGGCCGCGTAGTGAGCCTTGTGATAGCTCAGTTCCGCGACGCGACGCAGGCCTTCCTTGCCCATGGATGCCATGTAAACGGCCGCTGCGATGGCGACCAGGGCTTCGTTGGTGCAGATGTTGGACGTGGCCTTTTCCCGACGGATGTGCTGTTCCCGGGTGCTGAGGGTGATCACGTACCCCCGCTTCCCTTCCGCGTCCACCGTCTCGCCCACCAAGCGCCCACTGCTCTTGCGCACGTATTCCTTCTTGAACGCGAAGATGCCCAGGTAGGGTCCCCCAAATTGGGGTAAACTTCCCAAGCTCTGTCCTTCCCCCACCACGATATCCGCGTCGTAGCGGCCGGGAGGGACCATGAAGCCCAGGGAGATGGGGTCGATGACTACGACAAAGAGGGCTTTGTGCGCGTGGGCCGCGTCGGCCAGGGCTTGCATCTCCTGGGGGGTGAACATGCGTCCCAGGAAATCCGGATTCTGCACGATGACGCAGCACGTGTCGTCATCGATGAGGTCGGCCAAGGCCTGCAGGTCATGTCGGGGCGCGTCCTCCCCCACGATGGTGAGGTTCATGCCTTGGGTGTAGGTGTACACGGTCTGGCGGTACATGGGATGGACCGTGGGGGACATGACCACGCGCTTGCGCTTGCGCCGGTGGACGTTCAGGGCCATGATGACGGCTTCCGCGGTCGCGGTCGCGCCGTCGTAATGGCTGCTGTTGGCCACGTCCATCTCCGTGAGCGCGCAAATCATGCTCTGGTATTCAAACAACGACTGCAACACGCCCTGGGATACCTCCGGCTGGTAAGGCGTGTACGCGGTGTAGAATTCCGAGCGGGAGATGACCATGTCCACAACGCTGGGGACAAAGTGATGGTAGGACCCCGCGCCGAGGAAGATGGCCACATGGTCTAGGTCCGCGTTGGCCTCGGACATGTCCCGGAGCTCGGCCAGGATCTCCGCTTCGGAGAGGGGTTGGGGGAGGTTTAATCGCGGATTGCGATAGGGTTCCGGGACATCGTGGAACAGATCCGCGATCCGTTCCACCCCTATGGTGCGCAGCATTTCTTCCCGTTCCGCGTCGGTGTTGGGAATGTAGACCATCTGTCTGCCTCCTTAGAGTAAGGTCGACCACGGAGAGCTCATCAGGGAGGTGGCCGGAGGCTTCCGGAGTCCTCCCTTTTGACACCGATGAGCTTCCTCTAATGTCCTTCCTCCTCGGCCACCCGTTTTTTGTACGCTTCGGCGTCGAGGAGTTCGTCGTATTCGGCGGGGTTGCTCATCTTGATCTTGAAGAACCACCCCTTGCCGTAGGGGTCCTCGTTCACCCATTCGGGGTTGTCCGGCAGCTCTTCGTTGATTTCCACGATCTCCCCGCTGAGGGGCGCGTACACGTCTTCCGCGGCTTTCACCGACTCCACCACCGCGACCGGGTCGCCTTTGGCCACGGTTATGCCGACTTCCGGCAGTTCCACGTACACCACGTCGGAGAGGGTGTGTTGGGCGTAATCGGAGATGCCCACGGTCGCGATGTCCCCTTCCACTTTAGCCCACTCGTGGGTGGGAGCGTAGCGCCGGTCGTCCATAAATACGTAGTCGCTCATGGTATCCTCCTTTTCATTCGATATCGGGTATTCGTTCGGTGAATTCCTCCAAAGAGGAAACATCGAGGGCGTCCTGTAACAGATTTTCCAGTTGGGCTGTGCTCAGTCGCTGTAACTTATCCTCTACAGAGATGGGCACAGGACCAAATCGATAGGTCAACAGGCGAAGCAACTGGTGTACCATGCCTTTTTTGAACCCTTCTTCCAACCCCTGCTGCAACCCTTGCTGCAAACCTTGACGACGGCCTTCCTCTAATTTTTCCTCCAACCACTCTTCAATAAACGGCACACTTTTCATCACGTCCACCTCCTCCCTGAAAAAGCGCCACAGAAAATCCCGATCAAAATAGCGGGCGGCGATGGTAATGGCACAGGCCAGGAGCTCCCCACGCCGACGCTCATCTTCTTCTCGCAGGATGAGCTCCTTTTCCCGTTGGAGTATCTCTTCCCGATGCGCGTCCTGAACGAGCATGACCAACAGAGGGGCCAACTCCGGCCATCGGCCCGCCAGAATGTCATCCACATATTGCCACAGGTGGATGTTCAAGTACTCGAATCGGTTGACCACCACATCCCCAACCCGCACCTCATACGCGGCCCGAGCCCGTTCCCCTATGGGGCGCAGGTATATTACCGACGAGATCACCGGCAGTCGGAACTGCCGCGTGAGCAGGGCCGAATACGTGAACATCCGCAAGGGAATGTTCGGGTCATACTGGGTTTGGAATTCCAGGTGAAAGAGCTTTTCCGTGTCTCCATCCAGAACACGATGGACGAAATCTACCCGGCTTTCCGGGACGAGCAGTTCCACGTTCTCCAAGGTGCCAATGATTTGCACGTCTATTCCGGGCAAGGCCACTTCCAGGAAGCGTTCTGGGTAGTTCCTGGCCAGGATTTTCAGCACCCTGTCGAAAATGGTGTGCTCCGCGGCCATCCTCACACCTCAGCGGCGGTATACAGGCACATAAAAGGGCGTTTTGACCACCACGGCCTTCTTGGGCTTGCCGTGAATCAGGACCTCCACCTCTGTGCCGATCTGACTGTACTCACTGGGCACGTAGGCCAAAGCCAGGAATTTGTTCAACGTGGGGGATTTCATCCCCGATGTCACGTGCCCTCGTTCTTCCCCTTCGATGAGGACCGGATACCCCTCCCGCGGGACGCCCCGTTCGACCATCTCCAAACCCACCAGTTTCTGTTTGGGACCTTCCAGCCGCACCTTGAGGAGTGCGTCCCGTCCGACAAAGGGGCCCTTCTTCGTCTTGACAAAATAGCCCAACCGGGCGCTGATAGGGTCTATCTCCGCGTGGATCTCATGACCGTAGAGGGGGAAACACGCCTCAAAGCGCAAGGAATCCCGGGCCGCGAGCCCACAGGGGAGCAGACCATCCTCCTGGCCGGCTTCCAGGATGGCATCCCACACATGTTCCGCCTGATCCGCGCTGAAGAAGAGTTCAAACCCATCCTCCCCCGTGTACCCCGTGCGGCCCAAAAGGGTGAAGACGCCGGCCACTCGCCCGGAGATGCTGGTGAAACGGGGGACTTGGGACAGATCCACATCGGTGATGCGTTGCAAAATAGCTTCGGCCTTGGGCCCCTGGACCGCGAGCATGTAAGTCTCGTCGGAGACGTCCACGACCTGGACGTTAAACCCTCGCGCCTGTTGGGACAGCCAGCGCAAGTCCTTCTTGCGGTTGGCCGCGTTGACGACAACCATGTAAGCCTCATCCCGGCGGTACACGAACACATCATCCACCACCGTCCCGTCCGCATAGCACATAAGCGAGTAGTGTGCGTCATCGGGTTCGAGGGTGGCGATGTCCCACGTCATCACCCGCTGGAGGAAGGGCAGCGCGTCCGGGCCGTGGACCATGAACTGGCCCATGTGGTCGATGTCGAACAACCCCGCGGCCGTGCGCACCGCGTGATGTTCCGCGATGGGGCCTGTGGGGTAGTGGACGGGTAAGAGCCAGCCCGCGAATTCGATCATGCGAGCCCCTGCAGCCACGTGCTTGTCGTACAATCGTGTCTTGTTCATCATCTATGCTCCTTCAGCTGGTAGGTTGAACAAAGAAAAAGGGTGAACGGCGCGAGAACGCGCCATCCACCCTCTGTCCCTTCACCTGAGAGTTACGCCGCGCGTGCGGCTTGCCCCTTCGGTGCGGCATGTGCCGACTCTCCAGAGTGCCGTCCCGATGTGATCCTTTTGCCTGCGAGATTCATCCGTCCTCCCGGCGCAGGAGCACGGACTTGCCCCTTCGGCGCCTACCGGTGGTAGGTCTCTCTCACATCGTTCCTCCGGCAACCGTGACTCCACTGAAAAACTCTGTAACGGCCCCGTCCCTTGGCGGGGTTCTGACGTCCTCGCCCCGGGCCAAGAGAGAGCTGTTCTGTTGGGTGCTGGCCTCCGAGTGGAGGGTGACTGAGGATATGGCCTTCAGCTCCCCTCGGAGAAGGCTTGTTCAGTGGAGCCAACTATTCACTTGTCCCGGAAGACCGTACCCGAACACAAGGAGGCGAAGATGAGCCGCGCTTGTGGAACGTCCCATCATCCAGCGCTCAAACTACCGGGTACAATCCTCCAACCTTGGCCACCGTGGCCCATTCCGGCCCTGCCCCTAGGAGAGGGCCATCTGAGATACATCTACCGACGTTGGTAGGAACTCTCGGAGTTCATCTTCAATTGGGATGTGAAGCCATCCGACTTCTTGGGCGTACAGGTCACAGGTGAGATGGTGTGATCCCGGGGATAACGTTTCCCCCTCCACTATGACCGTCAGGATGTGGTTCACCTGGAACAACACCGGCCGATGGACATCGATATGGGAAGCCGGGTATACGTCGTCGTTTACGTGAAGGTACACACGCTCTGTTGCGATGTAACGTCCATCCACCTTGAGTCCCCCGAACCGGAGCAGTGTTGCTGGGGCTAAGCGGTTTTTGAGTTGGAATTGAAATCCGGTGGGGGTGTTGCGCAAACTTCCGGTCACATAGAGTTTCCTTAGCAGCGTTGCCGGAACTCCCATTCCCTATCCTCCCTCGATCCAAAGTCGCTTGGAATGCGCCGTTGCATTCCTTCTTCCCCCCTTGGCGAAATGCAGTATACTCTGTTTGGAGGAATTTGCCAAGCCAGCATATGCCCCCCTATCATCCTTTCAAGGAGGCATCAGACTATGTACATCACGGGTTTACGCTGTACCCTGTGCGGGGCCGAATACGCCCTGGGCGAGGTGGAATACGTCTGCCCCAAGCACGGGGATGAGGGCATTTTGGATGTGTTGTACGATTACGAGGCCATTGCCCGGGCCGCATCACCGGCCCGCATTGCCCAAGATAAGGATGTGAGCATCGGGCGCTACGAAGCGGTCTTGCCCATCCGCTCTCGGGCCTCCTTGCCCCCCATCCCGGTGGGAGGAACACCCCTGTATCATGCCCGACGCCTGGGCGAACGGCTGGGATTCCCCCACCTTTACATCAAGGATGATGGGCGGAACCCCTCGGCTTCCTTCAAGGACAGGGCCAGCGCGGTAGGCGTCGCACGGGCCAGGGAACTGGGCAAGAACACCATCACCGGCGCGTCCACGGGAAACGCGGCCGCCTCTTTGGCCCTTCTCACCGCATCTGTGGGCATTCGTTCCATCATCTTCGTCCCCCACACCGCACCCCAGGCCAAGATCGCACAACTCCTCATCCACGGCGCAACCGTCCTCGCGGTGCGCGGTTCGTATGACCAGGCGTACGACCTTTGTCTGGAAGCCACAAAAGCGTTCGGCTGGTACAACCGAAATACCGGATATAACCCCTTCCTCAGCGAGGGGAAGAAGAGCGCGGCTTTTGAGATCGCGGAACAGTTCACCGCGTTACAACGCCTCGACCTTCCCGCGCTGTTCGGACACCGGGGAGATTGGGTGCGTGGGCCGGAGGACGTGTGGGAACCCCCGGATCGCATCTTCGTCTCCGTGGGTGACGGCTGCATCATCGGCGGGTTGGGAAAGGGCATCCGGGACATGGCCGCGCTGGGGTGGATAACCCACAAGCCCCGACTCATGGGCGTCCAAGCCGAAGGTTCCGCGGCGATTTACAACGCGTGGAAGCGGGGCGACGAACACATTGCGCCGGTAACGCCCACAACGTTGGCCGACAGCATCAGCGTGGGGAAACCGCGGGATGCTATCAAGGCCCTGCGCGCGGTCCGGGATACAGAGGGGGCCATGGTGTTGGTGAGTGATGAGGAGATCCTCGAGGCCATGCGCATCCTGGGACAGGAAGCCGCGGTTTTCGCGGAGCCTGCGGCGGCCGCGGCCTTTGCCGGCTTCCTCCGGGCCCGAGAAGAGGGACTGGTCTCCCCCTCGGAGCGGGTGGTCATCCTGGTGACGGGCAATGGGCTCAAAGACATCCAAGCAGCCATTCGGGCCACAGGTGAGCCCTACCTCATCGAGCCTCACCTGGACGCGGTGCGGGACACTGTGACCCGGTTGGGCCTGGGAACCTGAGGGATCGACAAAACCCGGTCGCCCCTTCGCGAACGGAGCGAAAAGGACCAAGGACGAGAGACTACCGCCACCATCGGCATCATCCCGACGGGGAGACAACCCGACCGTAGTCGCTCGTCTTTGGTCCAGCTGTGCCCCCGCTTCGCACACAAACCCGGCCTCTTCGAGGAAGAAATCAACCAAGTTCTGCCCCAAACGGACGCCTTTCCGTCGAATGTCATCCGTTTAGGAAACGGAGAGCGGCCATCACCAACACGAGGAGCAAAATCAACCAGAACAGGAGGGACAAACAGCCGCGGATGGCGCGGAAAATCACCTGGAGCGGGGTTTGGCGAGTTGTCTGGACGATGAACTGGCGACGCGTGGGGGCCCGGACGTTGATCCAGCTGATATAGGCCCCTAACCCCGCGACCCCAAGGGCCACGGCAAAAGCCATGCCCATCCAGAAACAACGATTACATGAGGCTCCCTCCACCGTGCCCACCTCCCCTCTTCGTGGACGTGTGTCGTCCACAACCCCGGCATCCGGTATGAGCGAAGGGTTTTGATGACGGGCCGGACTTCGCCCGTGACGCACCCAAAACCCTCTTCGCTCACGTCAACCCGGTCCACAGACCACCCAATCCTGCCCCCCCCCGCCTTGACACATCCTCCGGGTTCTGCTACACTTCGGAATAGCTCACATGTTCTATTTTTTGGGCTAACAACCAAAACCCGACAGCGGCTGAGCTACGCGAGGCCGCGCCCCCGCGGGACTTCGACGTTCCCGCCACTCAAAACCGTTCTTTCCGGGGCAGACATCAACACCACATCCTCACTGGGCCGATTCGTCGGAGGTGAAAATGAGAACCGATCCCTTTGCCCTTTATGAGCTCGCGGGAAAGGGCGTCCAAATATGGGGGAGTTTTAGTCTCCTCTCCCTCATTTGGGCCCTTATCCAGAATATCATTCACTATCCCGCGTACATCTTCCTTATCCGGTGGGACTTGCTGGATGGGATGAGTGCGCGTGATGTGCAGAAACTGTTGGAAGCACATGGCGTCAAGACATGGGGCTTGCTCTTGTACTTCAACTCCATGATGATCTCCGTGCCTCAGAAGCAGGCTCGATGGGCCAGTTATCTCCTGGAACGTCACCACATCCCTGTGGAGAATCCTATCATAGAGGGTGGCATAAAGTCAAACATCCGTGTAAAGGACCTGCAACATGCCCCCGTGTCCTCCCCTTCCCAACGAGGCGTATGGCTCCGGCGGATGCTGAGTGTGGCCGATTTTCTGGACCGCTGGGTGCTGCCCGGAGGTCAAGGGGTCCGAGGACGAGGCGGCCGCACAGGGAATGTGCCGATGCCCAGGTTCTCGAACCGCCCCTCCCCCAGGGACCGGTAGAGGACGACGGTGATGCCGTCGAACTTCAACCGTGGATCCGCGGGTATGGGGTAATCATCGCGGACAATTTCGCGGGTGCTCCACGAACTGGTGGGCCGATACCCGTGGGCCGGATGCGCGTGGTCACTCTGCACCAGGCTCCCGTCCAGGTAGACGAACTCCCCGTGCCATGTGGGGCGCACGGAGACCGACCAATCCACACGTTGAGGGGCTAACGCTTGCCAGTACAGGGTCAACCGGAAGGGGAGGGAGACCGGTATTTCCGGCGGGGGCGCTTTCAGTTCATACCCCACCAGGCGGACTTGATTGCCGAAGTAGATGTCCAGGGGCTGAGCGCTCGCGGGCAACTCCTCCAAGCGCGGAAGGTGGTAGCCCACCCGTAGCAGATACAACCCCGCGGACGCGACTTGTACCGGTTTGCCCAATTCCCGGAAGAAGAGAGGGGCTGCCTGGGTGCTCACGTAGAAAGGACGTTCCCCCACTTCCAGGATGTGCCGCGCCTGGTCCATGGTCACGGCTTGCACATCGTTCCGATATCCCCAGATGGTGGTGATGTAGTCCAGGGCCAACTTCTCCTCCACCACGCCGAAGATGGCCGCGTTGGCCGCGGGCTCATCCGCGAGCAAACGCCACCCCGGGTCCAAGCCCGTGTCAATGGGACGATGGCTCTGATCGGCTCGGGGATAATTCACCACAAACCGGTTCACCAACAGCAGGAGCAGAGCCACAACCAGGACCCCGCGCACGGCTTGAGCTACTGCTCGCGGGTACTCCCCCACCCAATCCCACAACCGCTGTAACAACGCAGCTAACCCGAGAAATATCAACGGATAAGCCGGCATGATCACTTGAAACCAATTCCCCAGCCGGTCAATGTAGCACAGGACAAAGTAGAGGAACAACGTCCCGTAGAAAAAGACCGCGCGGCGGCGTCCCAAAAAGCGGACGCCCACCAGGCCCAGGATGAGCACGGGCCACGTGAGTTCCTTCCAGATGAGAGAGGGAAAGAGATCCGTGAACCCGCCCAAAGTCCACGTCAACTCACTGCGTCCTTGGGGCGTGCTGAGAAAGTAGAGGAACCAGGAAAGCGTGTTCGGCCAGGAACCCTCGCCACGCCACTCCGGGTGTTGTGCCCCTCGGACGTACACGTACACGTAAGCGACCAGAGGGATCATGGCGACCAACAGGGCTCGGCCCAACAAACGCCATTTCTTCCAAATCTGGGGCTGGACCCGCCACACAAACCAGGCCAAGGGAGGCCCAATGACCAAGACCGTAACCATGTGGGCCAGCGCGAGCCCCAGGAGAAACGCGAGAAGGAGGAACAACCGCTCTGCCCTCTGTTCCTCACCCTTTTCCACCGCCCGTTCCCACGCGAAGGCCACAAGGACGATGGCCAGCGTATGGGCCACCGCGGACGCGTATTGCTCTGTGGTCACCGCGTAATACCAGAAGAAGTAGGTGACCGCGTACACAAGGGTGAGCAGCGCGGCGAGGATCGCGTTCCGGCGGGTCACTTCCAGGAGCAAAACGTACAAGAGGGCCAAGGCGATCAGGGCCCAAAAGGTGGAATAAAGGGAGAGCACCTGTATGGGGTTGGCAATCGGTTCCAACACGGGACGCAACACGTGGAACCACACCCATCCCCCCATCGTGTAAAGGGGATAGCCGGGCGCGTTGCTAAACCGGGCCTGGACCTGGGCATACTGGTGGGTAATCAGATCCCCCCCTTCCAACTCGTACGCGGCAATGCCCGAATCCAGCGTCCACACGTAGAGTGCCAACGCGAGGAGGAGGACGACTATGCCGATGCGGATAGCTTGCCCTCGTGTGTGTACGTACATGCGAACATCCCTCACCGACCTCGATATCCGACCATAACGGTGTCGCCCCGATGCCATCGAAGCCCCAACGCCTTACCCGAGTTCCTGGGAGAACGCGGGAAATCGGGTGTGCACCGCGGCCCGGACCGCGCGCACGTTCTCCGCGGGTGTGGTGATGAGTGTCACACATCCGGTGCCCAGGATGAACCGCCGCGCCCCGGTCTGTTGCAGGGCATCCTGCGCCTCCGCGTGCACCTCTTCTACCGTCCCATAAGCCAAAGTCTGTTGACTTATGCCGCCGACCACCGCGCCCTTAAAGCGCTGCAACCCCTCGGCCAAGGAGGGAGGCGTTTCCCGATCGTGCCAGTTGATGGCGTGTACAGGGTAATCCACGAACAGATCAAAGAAGATCCGGCTGCCGTGAATGTGCAACAGGATGAAGTCGAACACCTGGGCGGCCGCTTCCAACACTTGGCGATCCCAGGGTTCGCCCCACTGCCGATACGCATCCCGAGTCCACGTGTGCGCATCGGCCCATTGGACCGCGTAGAAAAGCCCATCGGCGCCGGCCCGCCGAACGTGAGCCAAGTAGTCCACGGTCGTCTCGGTGATGACATCCAGAGCAGCCCGCACCAAGTCCGGCGCGTCCCGGAGGTGCTGGAAGAAGGCCGGTCCGGCCAAGCGTTGGGCCTGGGCCAAGGGGCTGAACACCGTGTGGAACAAGGGCGTTGCCGGCCCCAGGCCCCGACGCACCCCTCGGAGGGTCTGGAGCATCTCCCCCAGCATCCCCTGGGTGGGCGAAAGGGGACGCAAAGAACGCCAGTCCTCCGGGGTCTGGATGGGACGTTGGGTGATGGTGCGCGAACCTTCGGGATCCCCGTCCCACACGGATCGGACCCCCCAATCCCGCACGCTGTACGCGCCGTTGGGCGTTAACTTGACAAAATCCCAGTCGTACGCCTGTTGGAAACGCAAGGTTGAAGCGGCCAGCGCGCCCGCGTGCTGATCATCCCCGGGCCAATGGCGCCACAAGGCCACTGGGGGACGGTCCACCGGTTCTCCTCCAAGTGCCCGTTCCAACCGTGTGCGTTTCTGCATCGTCACCTATTGATACGCCCCACCATCACTTTGGCTTCGGAGCGTCGTTCCCCACAATCAAGGCCATATCCACATCCCCCAAAAAGTTCTGGCCTGTGCGCACGTACGCGGGTTGGATGTGGTAAAGGGCGATAAGGGCCTCCCGTGTCTTCGGCCGGTCGTTCTGGATGAGAAGCCAGGTGTGTGCGTAAGTGTGGGCCGCTTCGCCGAATTGACCGACGAAAAAGCCCTGTTGCAGAAGCCATCGGGTATACGCTTCACCCTCGCCCGGCATTCGTGTGCCGTTCAGGAGGAGCAAGCGAGCATTCTCCGCTCGGATGGCCAAGTCCTGAGTGGGACGGTTCTCCAACAGCTTGCGTAGCCCCTTCACATCCTGGGTGTGGACTTGAGGGGCCAACAGCACGTCGAAGAGGGGGTAGAGTTTCTTCATGTCGGGCAGCAGGATCCACGCGCCGTTGGACGCGTATGTCTCTTCCCCGTACCGGCTGTCAATCACCGCCTGTCGGATGCTTTCCGGCGATATCTTGGTGGCCAGCCGCGCCAGGGTGACCAACCGGTCCAGGGGGATGTCCGTCTCCAGGGAACCGGAGAGGTTCCGCAGGATCTGGGGGGCCCGGACAAGGAGGGTGGGCAACATGCGGGCTTGCATGATCTTATCCCGCGCCGCGAGGATCACTTGCTGCTGCCGCCGCGCTCGACCGTAATCGCTGTCCGCGTGGCGTGTGCGCGCGTACTTGAGCGCCAAGTCCCCATCCATGTGCTGGCATCCGGCCTCGATGTGAAGGGTCTCCACGCCGTAGTCATCGGTGGGATACCGCTCGTCGTGGATGGTCTTGGGGACACACACTTCGATGCCGCCAATGAGGTCGATCAGCTTGCGGAAACCATCGAAGTCCACCAACGCGTAGTGGTGCACCGGATACCCCACAAACGCGCTCACCGTGTCCTTGACCAGGGCAATACCACCTCCCGGGTAGCCTCGCGCCTCCCCAATCGCGTAGGCCTGGTTGAGCTTGGCGTGAATGCGATACGGGGGGATCTCCACCCACAGGTCCCGAGGGAGGGAGAGCATGCTGGTATCGCCCGTCTTCATGTCAATGGACAGGAGGATCAACGTGTCGGTCCGAGGCGGACCTGTTTCCTGAGGTCGCCGGTCCACCCCCAGGAGGAGGATGTTCACCCGTTGCGCTTGGGGAACCCGTCCGATGTTCGGCGTGGGGGGAAGGACCGGGGTAGGCGCGGTTCCCCCGATGGCCGCGGCCGGCGGGGTCTGAGGCTGTTCCGGCGCTTGGCCCCACACTTCGCTGACATCGGGCGGGGAGATGGGGATGTGCAACTTCTCCCCCACCATGACGACGGCCGTCCGCACTTCGTGATAAATGAGGGTGGTCGCGTATAAGGTGATCCCCAAGAAAAGGAGCAACAAGACAAAGAAGAAGAGACTGGCCCACGGTGCCCCCCGAGGTCGATGCCGAGGGGTGGTACGGCGCATGGCACCCCGCCGTATGGTGCGTGATCGTGTTCGGTATGATGCGGAAAACCGTTTGTGACGCATGGGTTTATCTGTTTCCATTCAGCTTAGGCTGTACCCCATCGCCTCATGTATTTGAGGGAAGGGGGATGACTCTGCATCCCGCCCATCGCTTTCGGCCCTTTGTGCTCGTGTTCTGTGTTGACCATCCCAGTGTACCGTAGGTTGTTTTCTGGGGCAAGCGTGTGGATGTTCGGGTGTTGAGATGTTTTGGGCCCGTGGCGAGGATCCGGAAGTCCCCCCACGGGCTCCGTCTTCGGCCGAAATCCGACGGTGTTTTGTCACGAAGCCCCCCTATTCTTGGACTTTGGACAGAATGTGGCAGCTCGGAAAAGGGCCCAGTGTCGTTTGTCCGAAGTCCAGCCTATTCAGTTTTACGTCGAAAATAGCGTTTGAAAATGGGGATGCCGTGTTCTATACACCATTGCTGTCGCAACGTTGGTTGGGCATCCGCGAAAAGAGCCTCCAACTCGGGATTGTGGGGTTCGAATGCCGGATGCTGGGCAAAGAGCTCTTCCACGAATTCCGGATACCCCTCCACATCCGTCTCGAACCGGACGATGCCGCCGGGAACGAGTTTGCGGGCCAGGACATCGATGAACCAGGGGCTGAAAATGCGCCGCGCCTGGTGCTTCGGACGCCACCACGGGTCCGGCATGAGAATGTGAAACACGTGAATGCTCGCGTCCGGAACCACCTCGGGGATGGTGACCCGTGCGTCATCATCGCTTACCCACACGTTGGTCAACCCCTTCTCCACAGTCTTCTTGTACACTTTCCGTGCGAACTTCCAGCGTACCTCAAAGACCAGGAAATGTCGGTCGGGGTGTTTGCGGGCCCAATCCGCGATGAAGTGTCCACTCCCGGCCCCGATTTCTATTTCCGCGGGAGCCTCTAAAAGAAAACGCACCAATCGTTCCCTGTGTTCCGGCGAGGATTGCCCCAACCGGAACCAGGGGGCCGGTTCCTCGGGGATGGGGTGCACCCAACGAGGACGACGGCGCGGGTCACCACCGATCAGACCCTTTCCCTCGGGCTGCCGGGCCCACGCCTCCCGTATGCGGCTCCAATCCACATCCAACTTCCCCTTCCCACGCCGGATCTCTCGTCCCATTATCCCTCCCTTTTCTTGCTAATTGTTGGCTTGGCTGAACATGAAGCGCCCTTCGGCCGCGGACGGGTCCGCGCCTGGGCGGGACGCCGATGTTTTCGCCGGAGAGAAATCAATTCAACAAGTTCCTACTTCTGGCCGTTGAATACCATCCCCGTCGAGCTTGGTCGTACCTTGGCGGCGGACGGGTCCGCACCTCGGCGGGACGCCGACGTTCTCGCCCCGTGCCGAAAAAGAGTTTTTGGTGGGTGGGCGG